>JBAXNX010000142.1:0-4469 GCA_037133575.1 Chloroflexota bacterium | reverse complement strand
GCGGAGGGCTCCGCAGCTGCTGAAGGCGAGGCGGAGACCCCCTCGAAGCAGGAGTAACCCTCCCAACCCGAGAGGGCTGTAGCGAATCTCACAGGGGCGGCAAATTGGCCGCCCCTGTGCTTCCCCGTGAAATTCGGCGCAATTGTTCCCACCTCGCAACCCATCGAGGGGGTTCCCGGACGCCCCTGCGACGGCTCGCGATCAACTCTGAACTGGCACAACCGGGAATGGCTCGACGCCTGGTGGCATCGGGTCGAGAGCAACCCTCAGTCTCGTCCGACCGGGGGTCGTGTGTTAGCCTTGTTGTGCGGACTGGATGGAGTCAGCGATGGCGGACCGCTTCGACAAATTCACTGAGCGGGCACGGCGTGTGTTGACCCTCGCGCAAGAAGAAGCGCAAAGGTTCAACCACAACTACATCGGCACGGAGCACCTGCTCCTCGGCCTCGTTCGCGAGGGCGATGGAGTGGCAGCAAAGGTGCTCTCCAATCTCGGCGTCGAGCTCAATAAAGTGCGCTCGGCAGTCGAATTCATCATCGGACGCGGCGATCGAGCCACTACTGGCGAGATTGGCCTCACTCCCCGCGCTAAGCGCGTGATTGAACTCGCGGTGGACGAGGCTCGACGCCTCAACCACTCATATATTGGCACGGAGCACCTCCTCCTCGGACTCGTCCGGGAAGGGGAGGGCATCGCCGCGGGCGTCCTTGAGAGCCTCGGCGTCAACCTCGAGCGCGTTCGAGGTGAAACCACGCGCATCCTCGCGCAGTCGCAGCCCCAGGGGCAGGCGGCGGGCGGGCAGCAGCCGGCCACAGCCGGTGGCCGCCAGTCGGCACGCACCCCCACGCTCGACCAGCTCGGTGTCGACCTCACTGCTGCTGCCCGCAGCGGTCAGCTCGACCCGGTCATCGGGCGTGAGAAGGAAATCGAGCGGGTCGTCCAGATCCTCTCGCGACGCACGAAGAACAACCCGGTGCTCATCGGTGAGCCCGGCGTCGGCAAGACCTCGATCGCCGAGGGGCTTGCGCATCGCATCATCCAGGGTGACGTGCCTGACACGTTGCTCGGGAAGCGCATGCTCACGCTCGACATCGGCTCGCTCGTCGCTGGTACCAAGTACCGCGGTGAGTTCGAGGAGCGCCTGAAGAAGGTCATCGAGGAGATTCGCTCCTCGAAGAACTGCATCCTCTTCATCGACGAGCTGCACATGCTCGTTGGTGCCGGTGCGGCAGAAGGCGCAGTGGACGCGGCGAACATCCTGAAGCCAGCGCTCGCGCGCGGTGAGCTGCAGGCCATTGGCGCGACCACGATGGACGAGTACCGCAAGCACATCGAGCGCGACCCCGCGCTGGAGCGACGCTTCCAGCCGGTGCGTGTCGATGAGCCGAGCGTCGAAGAGACGTTCGAGATCCTCAAGGGTGTGCGCACCGCCTACGAGGAGCACCACAAGCTCGAGATCTCCGACGAGGCGCTGCGCGCCGCGTCAGAGCTCTCTGCGCGTTACGTGTCTGACCGCTTCTTGCCCGACAAGGCCATCGACCTTGTCGACGAGGCATCGGCGCGCGTGCGCATTCGCCGCTACTCCACGCCGCCGTCTGTCCGCGAAGCCACCAAGGGCCTCGAGGCACTGCGACGCGAGAAGGATCAGGCGATCTCGAACCAGCAGTACGAGTACGCCGCGGAGCTCCGCGAGCGTGAGGTGCGACTCCAGTCGAAGCTCGAAGAGCTCGAGGAAGAGGTGCAGACCGAACGCTCCTCGGACAAGCCCATCGTCACTGGCGAGGACATCCGCGACGTCATCTCGATGTGGACCGGTATCCCGCTGATGCGCCTCGCATCAGAAGAGTCGGCTCGCCTCATGGAGATGGAGGCGTTCCTCAAGGAGCGCGTCATCGGCCAGGAGGAGGCGATCACCGCGATCGCCCGTGCAGTGCGCCGCGCGCGTGCTGGCCTCAAGGACCCGAAGCGTCCCATCGGCACGTTCATGTTCCTTGGCCCGACTGGTGTTGGTAAGACCTACCTCGCCGAGACGTTGGCTGAGTTCATGTTCGGGTCGAAGGACAACATCGTCCGCCTCGACATGTCCGAGTTCATGGAGAAGCACACAGTCTCGCGTCTGGTCGGCTCGCCTCCGGGCTATGTCGGCTACGACGACGGCGGTCAGCTCACCGACTTGGTGCGCCGCCGCTCGTACTGCCTGATCCTGCTCGACGAGATCGAGAAGGCGCACCCGGACGTCTTCAACATGCTGCTGCAGATCTTCGACGACGGGCACCTGTCCGACGCGAAGGGGCGGAAGGTCGACTTCCGCAACACCATCATCATCATGACCTCCAACGTAGGGTCGGACCTGATCCGCAAGGACTCGCGCTTCGGCTTTGCGACCACGCAGGACGAGGCCAAGACGGCGGAGCAGCAGTACGAGCGCATGAAGATGCGCGTCATGGAGGAGATGAAGCGGGTCTTCCGGCCCGAGTTCATCAACCGCATCGACCAGTCGGTCGTGTTCCACGCCCTTGGCGCGGAGCACATCCGACGCATCGTCAACCTGCAGCTCCGGGATGTCCGGGCGAACCTCAAGGACAAGGGCATCGAGCTCGAAGTCACCGAGGGGTTGCTCGACCACCTGGGCACGGAGGGCTTCGACCCGGTATTCGGTGCACGGCCATTACGCCGCGTCATCCAGAACGCCGTCGAGGACAAGCTCTCCGACGCGCTGCTGGAAGGTCAGTTCGGCGAGGGCGACACGCTCAGTCTCGACTTCGTCGAAGGCGAAGTGACGATCGACAAGATCGGCTCGGCCGAGCCAGAGCCGGCGCTCACGACCTCCTAGGTCACGAGTTCGAACGCACCAACACGAAGGGGCCGCGCAAGCGGCCCCTTCGCTGTGTCACGAGATGTCTCGAGGTATTAGCGGCGCGGCGCCTGACCTCGTGCCGCGATGCTCTGCAAGATGCCGACGCACAGCAGCATCACGACCAGCGACGAGCCGCCCTGTGAAATAAATGGCAGCGGGATGCCCGTCGCAGGGAACAGCCGCAGGTTCACCGCGACGTTCACGCCACCCTGCACGAGCACGATGCCGGTGATCGCAATCGCCAGCAGCCGCCCGAACGCGTCCGAGGCGTGCACCGCCGCGGTGAAGCCTCGCCACACCAGCAGTGCAAGCAGCGTCAGCAGCAGCAGCCCACCGAGCAGGCCAAGCTCCGCGCCGAGGAAGCCGAACATGAAGTCACTCGACCGCGCCGCGACGCTATCGAGGTGTGACTGTGCGCCACTGAACAGGCCGTGCCCTGTGACGCCGGCGGCGCCGAGGGCGATCTCCACTTGTCGCAGGTTGAAGCCACTGCCGAGCGGGTCACGACTCGGGTCGAAGAACACCGCGAGTCGCTCGCGCTGGTAGCCGGGAATCGCGACCGCGAATGCGAGCGGCCCGACCGCAGCGCCGGTGATGACGAGTGCCGCGAGTGTGCGCCATGGCACACCCCACCCAATGAGAAACACGAGCCATGTCCCGGTCAGCACGATCACCGTGCCGAGGTCCGGTTGCAGCAGCACCAGCCCTGCCGTCAGGCCGAGCAGCCCAGCACTCCCCAGCACGTTCCGCACGCGCGGCGCTCGCTCGGCCCCGTATGCGGCGAGTGCGACCGCCAGTGCGAGCTTTGCGAACTCGGCTGGCTGAAGCGTCATCCCACCGATTGAGAGCCAGCGCTGTGCGCCGTGTTGTGCCACGCCCACGACGATCACCGCGGCAAGCAGCGCGAGGCTGCCCACGAACAGCACGCGGGCGCCGGTCTGAAACCAGCGATAGTCGATGCGCGAGGCGCCGACCATCGCTGCGAGGCCAGCGAGGCCATACAGCCCCTGCCGAATCGCTTCCGGAGCCACGCGTTGTCCAACCTCGAGTTCGGCCGCCGACGCGACCATCACGAGCCCAAGCGGGATGAGTGCGAGCACCGCTAGCCAGAGCCAGCGATCTGAACGTACGAACGATCCGGAGGCAGCGCGCAGCGGCGTCATCGCTTCGTTCCGACGGGCGTAACCGCTGCTTGCGGCAGCCGCCCGGCGAAATACGCCTCGAGGATGCGCTTCGCCACCGGCCCGGCGTGCGTCGCCCCCACGCCGTGCTCGAGGTAGACGACGACGGCGACCTCGGGCTGCTCGTACGGCGCGAACGCCATGAACCACCCGTGGGAGTCATAGGAGCCGTCGGGCAGCTTTGTCCCGAATTCGGCGGTGCCGGTCTTCGCGCCGATGTTCAGGCCCTGCGGCCGCCCCGTGAACGCGGTGCCGGTGTCCTTCGCTGCTTCGAGCATCGCAGTGCGCACCTCGGCGAAGTGCGACGCGTCGACGGGCACGCGGCCATGTACGACACGAGGGGTTGGATGCAGCCCGTCGCTACCTCGTGTCGCCGCGACGATGCGAGGTTTGAGCAGCTCGCCGCCGTTTGCGAGTGCGCTCGCGACCAC
>JBAXNX010000141.1:0-4497 GCA_037133575.1 Chloroflexota bacterium | reverse complement strand
CACCTACTACCACACCAAGGGTGGTCGGAATTACCAGTCGTACTCCAAGCCCTGGGCCGATGCGGCGATGGACAAGCTCCTGCTCGCCACTACGGTCGAGGAGCGGAAGTCCATCGTTCAGGCCTTCGAGAAGCAGTACATCGCAGAGGGTCCGCCCCTGCTGCAGATTCGCCACCCTGCCGACAACCAGGCGATTGCCGGGCACGACGCCGGCACCGACCTTTGCATCGGCCCGTGGGCGTACAACTCCTACGGCGTCTCGCCCCGCTGGACGTGGCAGACCGAGAAGTAACCAGGCGCGGCTTAACCGCATCTGAGCAGAGAGGCCGGCAGCAATGCCGGCCTCTCTCGTCCGCACCGGGACTCAGCACATAGACGCGGTCATCCCCGATCTGGAACACTGTTGAGCGGGCCCGTAGCTCAGCGGTAGAGCAGTGGACTTTTAATCCATCGGTCCAGGGTTCGAATCCCTGCGGGCCTACCACTTGCTCGAACGCTGGCACGCATACATGAGGGCACGCCCCGGCATCCTGCTGTTGCTCCCGCTGCTGTTCGGCCTGGCGACTGCCATCGTCGGCTGGTTCAGCATCGAGTTTGCGACGAACGCGGCAGCGCGCTCGTATGCATCGAGGCGTCTCAGCGCAGCGCGCCAGGTACTGAGTGACACCCAGCGCGATCTCGATGGCGCAGCTGGCGCGTACGCCGACCTCGACGGCATGTTCGACTTTGCCATCACGAAGAACCAAGACTTTGCGCGGCAGCAGTTCACCGAGCAGCGCCTGCGCAACCTCGACATCGACCAGATCATCGTTACCGACCTCCGAGGCAACGTGCTTGCCTCGCGCTCTGTCACTGCTTCCGGGGACCCCGGTGGTACGAGGCAGTACATCCCCACCCCGGCGAGCGCGCTGACTGGCGTGACCGAACGCGGCTCTACCTCCGGCTGGTCGTTGAGCGATCAGCCGGTGCTGATCGCGGCGCGCGCGATCCGTCCGAGCGGTGGCGGCCAGGCCTCACGCGGCATGGTCGTCGTCGCGCGCGCGATGGACGCGACTCGCCTCGAGGCGCTCAATCGCTCCTTTGACGGGCGCCTCGTGTTCCTGCCAAAGGGCGATGGTGGCATCGCCGATGGCACAGTGCGCGTCAACGGGTGGCGCGAGGTCACCGCATACACCGCACTGTCTGACGAGACCGGCCAGGGTGGCGTGCTCGTGCGTGTCGAGCCTCGCCTCAACGAGGCACGAGGCGGGGCCGACCTCGCACGCAACGCGATGCTCGCCACGGCCATCATTGGCTCGATGACTGCCACCGTCGTTGTGGCCGGGGTTGTGCGTCGTGCGCAGGCACGCGTAGAGCACATGCGCGCGGACGTGCTCGCGATGACCGCGGACACCGAGGCGCCCCTCGACCGGCTCGTGGACTACGGTGACGACTCGATTGGCACGCTCGGCGCCGCAGTCGCCGACTCACTGCGGCGCATGCAGGACGAAGCACGCAATCAGGTGCAGTCCGCGCGTGAGGCCACCGCGGGCGAGCGCCTCGGCGAAGCGATCGTCCGAGGCCTGGACGAGGGCGTCGTGCTGCTGCGTGCGGACGGCGTCTGCCAGGTCTGCAACTCGGCAGCGGCCTCAGCGTTCGGCATCGACGCCCGCTCAGTGATCGGTGACCGCTTCGCGATGCAGCGTGTGCTCGGTCCCGATCTGCTCGGCCAGCTCACCGTGCTCGCCGCAGGCGAAGCGCCGCGCCCCGTGCCGATCGACCTCGAGGTCAACGGACGCTCGCTCCAGCTCACCGCTGAGAACTTCGCGCGCAGTGATCGCGAAACACCTGGCCTGTTGGTCCGTGTGCGTGATGTCACCGCGATCGTTGAAGCCGAAGGCTTGCGCCGCGACCTTGTCTCGATCGTGAGTCACGACTTGCGCACGCCGCTCACCGTCATTGCCTCGACCATCGAGCTCATGCGCGACTCGCGTACGTCGGTCGCGCCGCCCGAGGACGCGCGCATGCTCGAGATGATGGATCGCAATGTCGAGCGCATGCAGGAGCTCATCGGCGATCTGCTCGACTCAGCATCGCTCGATGCCGGCCAGATGCAATTCGATTTCGACACGATTGACCTCGGTACGCTCGTGCGTGAGATGGCCGAGCTCCATCGTCCGCAGGCCGAGGCTCGGCATATGCCGCTCTACGTCGACGTGCCGCTCACTGCACTGCTCGTCCGTGGCGATCGCCGCCGCCTGCGTCAGGTGCTCGCGAATCTCCTCGGCAACGCCGTGAAGTACGCGGACGATGGTGCACAGGTGTGGCTGCGCGTGCTGAGCGGCGAGGGCGCCGCGCGCATCGAGGTGATCAACACTGGTCACCCGATCGCCGCGGCCGACCAGACGCGCATCTTCGAGAAGTTCTACCGAGGCGAGCAGAGTCGCCGCACGAGCCGCGGCACCGGCCTCGGCCTCGCGATCTCGAGGCAGATCGCGGAGGCCCACGGCGGCTCGCTCTGGCTCGAGCGCTCCGACGCCGCGAGCAATGTCTTCGTCATGACCCTGCCTGTCCTCGCCTAGCGTCTCGCGCCGTCACGCGCGGTGTATCGTGCGCCCGAACCAGAGGGGCCAGCACGAGGGGCAGGCGTCATGAAGATTACGGCAGTGCGCGCGCGACGCGTGAGCGGCACGTTCGAGTACGACGGCGAGTTCCGTGAGGAACGCCAGGCGCGCCCCATCGACCTCTATGAGCAGAACTTCGCCGTGAGCATGGGCGGCCCGCCTGCGCTGCCGAAGATCAGCGAAGGTCACTACCGCATGGAAGGCGTCTTCCTCGAGATCGACACCGACGAGGGAGTCACCGGTCGCGCTGGCACGATCGCGGCGGAGACCGTGTACATGGTCGCCCAGTTCGAGCGCCTGCTCGTTGGCTCCGACCCGTTCGCGACCGAGTTGCTCTGGGACGCGATGTATCGAGCCGTCCCGAACGCGCGCAAGGGCCCGGGCATGCTCGCGATCAGTGCGATCGACAACGCGCTGTGGGACCTCAAGGGCCGCGCGCTCAATCAGCCGGTGTGGCGTCTGCTCGGTGGTGCCGCGCGCATGGAAGTGCCGATGTACGCGAGCACGCTCGGCTACTCGCTGGAGCCTGAGCTCGTCCGCCAGCGTGTGAGGGATCACATCGCACTCGGCTATCGAGGCCAGAAATGGTTCTTCCGTTATGGACCGCAGCACGGCCGCGAGGGCATGGCGCGCAATCTCGAGCTGGTCGAGACGGTGCGCGACGCCGCTGGCCCCGACGTCGAGATCATGTTCGACGCGTGGAAGAGCTGGGACGTGCCGTACACCATCGCGATGGCGGAGCGCATGGTCGACTACGATGTGAAGTGGATCGAGGAGCCGGTGCAGCCCGACCGCATCAGCTCGTACGCCGCGATTCGGCGCGCCTCGCCGATTCACATTGCGGGCGGTGAGGGCGAGTTCACGCGCTGGGGTGCGCAAGAGCTCATCGCGCAGGAAGCCGTCGATTACCTGCAGCCCGACGTGTTCATCGCTGGTGGCATCAGCGAGCTCACGAAGATCGCAGCCATCGCCTCGGTGTCCGAGGGTGTGAAGCTGATGCCGCACGCGCGTGCCAACGTGAGCATGCACATCGTCGGCGCACAGTCCCCCGACGTCTGTCCGAGCGTCGAGGACCTCGTGAAGTCGAGCGTCAGCAACGAGTTCTTCTTGCTGCGTCCGCCCGAGCGACGTCTCGGCAATATCTGCCTGTCGGATCAGCCAGGCCTCGGCATGGACCTCGACCCGGCCAAGATCGAAAGCGACGAGGCTGTGCCGCTGCGCTAGCTCGCCGGCTGCGCGTTGGCCTCGAGGGAAGGTTGTGTCGCCCGTCCTGGTGCCATCCGGGGCGGTCGTGCGAGCAGTACGAGTACTGCCGCCACCCAGAACGTCCCCGTCGAGATCGTCCACACCACTTGCGGGGGGAATGCGTCGAGCAGGTACCCGACGAGTGGCGCCCCCGCCCCCGACGCGATCACTGAGACCGGCAGCACGATGCCACGGATCGCGCCGATGAACTCGCGGCCGTAGTAGTTTGGCCACACCATGTTGTTCAGCGTGATGTAACCGCCCGCAGCGGTGCCCCACAGCGCACCGTGCGCGAGGATCGTCCACGTCTCGCCGTGCGACATGATCATCGGCACCACCGATGCGCCAAAGCCAATCAGACCGATGAATCCGAGATAGCGAATCGCGATCTTGTCGGCCACGAGCCCGAACGCGAGCGCAGAGAACACCACGCACAACGGGTCGAGTGCCGTACCGAGCCCGACCAGCGTCGGTGCCATGCCGACGCTCTGCCAGAACGCGACGCGATACACCAGTGTGCCGGTCAGCACTGCACCGGTGATCGCGGTCGCCACGAGCAGCAGCCACATCGCTGGGGTGCGCATGGCCTCTGCCACGGTCCAGTTCTCGTTGGTCGTGAGTCGCATCGCGCGCGTGACTGGCCCACCGA
>JBAXNX010000140.1:0-4503 GCA_037133575.1 Chloroflexota bacterium | reverse complement strand
CGCTTCATGCGCATCGACGAGTGCCTGATCGCGAGCGAACGCGTGAACGCGATCCTCGACGCCACGCAGGACCGCACGATGCAGTCGCGCCAGCTGTCCGTGCGCGTCGGCGAGCACACCGACGAGGTGATGGTGCAGCCGAAGGTGCAGTGGCGCACCGGCCGCAGCCACGGAAAGCTCGAGAGCGGCCAGACCTCGTACCACGAGCGGCTGCTCGGCGTGCCGTACCGCATCTCCGGGCCGGCGTTCTTCCAGGTGAACACGCGACAGGCCGAGCGCCTCGTCGCGCTGGTGCTCGACCACGTGCGCGAGGTGTCGCCGCGCGTCGTGATCGACGCGTACGCGGGCGTCGGCACGTTCGCGGCACAGCTCGCCGCCGAGGTGGAGCACGTCGTGACGATCGAGGAGTCCGCCGCCGCGGGTGTGGACGCGCTAGAGAACCTCGCCGCGTTCGCGAACGTGACGCGCGTCGTCGGCAAGGTGGAGGAGGCGCTGCCGGGCATGACCCCCGCGCCCGACGTCGTCGTGATCGACCCGCCGCGCGCCGGCATCTACGGGACCGTCGTGCAGGCAATCCTCGACTCCGCGGCGAAGCGCGTGGTGTACGTCTCGTGCGACCCCGGCACGCTTGCGCGCGACCTGCGACTGTTCGTCGATGGCGGCTTCACGATCGGCAGCATCCAGCCCGTCGACATGTTCCCGCACACGCAGCACATCGAGTGCGTGACGGTCCTCGACCGCGAATAGCACCGCGATGAGCGCGCGCCCATGACCCAGCGCATCGTCCTCGCCTCGGGATCGCCTCGACGCCGCGAGCTGCTCGGCGCGCTCGGCGTCACGTTCGAGGTGGACCCGGCCGACGCCGACGAGGCGACGGACGAGCACGATCCGATCCGCGTCGCCGAGGACCTTGCGCTGCTGAAGGCGCACACCGTCGCCGCGCGCCACCTCGACGCCGTCGTGATCGGCAGCGACACGGTCGTCGCCCTCGACGGCACGCTCCTCGGCAAGCCCGCCGACGCCGACGAGGCGCGCACCATGCTGCGCTCACTGCGTGGGCGGCTGCACGAGGTGGTGACGGGCGTCGCGGTGATCGTGAACGGCATCGCGCGCGTCACGCACTCGCGCACGGTCGTGGCGATGCGCGACTACGCTGACGAGGAGATCGAGGCGTTCATCGCGACGGGCTCGGCGTTCGACAAGTCGGGCGGCTACGCGAGCCAGGACCCGGTCTTCGCCCCCACCGCACGCATCGAGGGTTGCCCGTGCGGCGTGGTCGGCCTGCCGCTGTGGACGTTGCGCGCGCTGCTGCACGACGCGGGCGTCGAGGTGGCCCCGCCCAGCCTCGATCGCTGCGCCGGCTGTCTCGAACGACGCTAGGGCAGGTAGTTGCCAATCGGCTTGCCGTCGGCATCGGCGACGATCTCGTCCAGCACCTGCCACAAATGGCGTGCAACTTCGTGAAAGAGACGGCGCCCGAAGGAGTCGTCGGTATCCATGAGTGCCCTGAGCCCCTGCATCGAAATCTCGAACGTGTGGCAGTCTGTATTCGCGATCGCAGTCAGGACATGACGATGCGGCGCAATGAGTCCGGGGATTCCGAGCATCTCGGGAGTCGTCATCATGAGACTGGCCTGCGTACCCACGACCGATGGGACCCGCACAAGACCACTCACGATCAGGAACAGTGACGTGGACGCCTCTCCACGCTCGATCAGTGTCTCGCCCGCTGCGAAGCTGCGTTCACTGACCAATTCCGCCACGGCGGACAACTCCGCCGAACCCAGTTCCCGGAACAGTGGGTTCGAGGTCAGCAGGGGAAGGTAGGCGTCGCGATCGACCTCAAGCATCTCGGCCCGAGCTGCTCGCGATCGCCCCGTCCTGATCGGCAGGCGATACGCAGTCCGGGTCGTCGATGTCGCACGCAAGGCCATCGGCACCGAGGTCGAGCATCTGCAACGACGGGATGATCGGCAGCGGACGGCGCGACGGAGCCTCGCCCGCCGCGGGTGCGACGCGCTCGTCGTCACGAGGTGCCTCGGGCTGCGTGTCGCTCATCGTTCGCTCCTGACCACAAGCAACTCTCCCACGAACGTCGAGAGGCGCAGCTTAAGGCGGCGCGGCGCCGCCTCGTAGTCGTCAGTGCGCACGGCGATGTCGCGGATGACGCCCTCCTCGCGCGTGCCGAGGACATCCACCGTCCCCATGAACGTCTGCGCCGTCACGTCCAGCGCGAGGTCGCGTGGTGCGCGCACCTGGATCGTGCCGAGCCAGCACAGCAGCGTGAGCTCGGTCTCACCCTCGGGCAGCGTCGCGCGGCGCAGGTCGAGCAGGATGTCGCCGATCACGGTGCGCACGACGGCGTCGTCGACCTGCCACTCCTCGGCGGAATGCACGTGGCCGAAGGTGCGGCTCATGCGTCGTGCGAAGCGGCGGACGCGCAGCTCTGCGAGCATTGAGAGCACTCCGAGGATGATCAGCGCAATCCCCGCGCTCGCCTCGACGAGGCCGGGTGCGCCGATCGGGTGCACCCCCGCGCTGTCCACGAAGAACAGCACGCCGAGCAGCGCGAGGTACGTGCCGAGCGACAGCGCAAAGACATCGCGCAGGCGGGAGGTCACCGGCGACGCCAGCTCCGCCGGATGCGGTCGTAGATGATCGTGACCCCGCCGGCGATGAGGATCACGGGCCACAGCTCGCGAAAGCTGACCCCGGGAATGATCCCGAGCGAGTTGAGCAGGAACAGCACACCGAGGACGACCAGCATCACGCCGAGGGCCATGCGAGCCTCCTGCTCCCTACGCCCTCCCATTGTACGAGCGCGTGGAGCCTCGACCGTCCGAGGTGCGACAGGTGTGGGCGAGTAGCTCGAGGTACGTCCTCGCGAGCGCTACAGCGGGGAGTCGAGAGCCGTTTCGCCCATCAGGTAGGCGTCGATGCCCTTCGCGGCGGCGCGGCCCTCCGCGATCGCCCAGACGATGAGCGACTGGCCGCGCGTCATGTCGCCGGCCGTGAAGACGCCGGGGACGTTGGTCATCTTGTTCTCGTCGGCCCAGACGTTGCCGCGATCGGTGAGCTGCAGGCGGAGCTGCTCGACCATCCCGGGCTGCTCCGGGCCGAGGAAGCCCATCGCCAGCAGCAGGAGGTCGCAGTCGACCTCGAACTCCGAGCCGGGGACTTCCTGCATGACCTGGCGACCGCCCTCGAACACGAACTCGACGCGCACGGCATGCAGCTTCTTTAGCACGCCGTCCTCGCCGGAGAGCGACTTCGTCAGGATGCTGTAGTCGCGCACGCCGCCTTCCTCGTGGGCCGAGGAGACGCGGTAGACGTTCGGGAAGGTCGGCCACGGCTGACCGGCCGGGCGCTCCTCGGTCGGGCGCGGGAGCAGCTCGTACTGGAGCACCTCGGTCGCGCCCTGTCGCAGCGCGGTGCCGAGGCAGTCCGCGCCGGTGTCGCCGCCCCCGAGGATCACGACGCGCTTGCCCTTCGCGGTGATGAACGCGTCGTCCGCGATCTCATCGCCTGCGTTGCGCTGGTTCTGCAGCGGCAGGTACTCCATCGCGAAGTGCACGCCGCGCAGATCGCGGCCGGGCACCTCGAGGTCACGCGGCTTCGTCGAGCCACCGGCGAGGCAGACCGCCTCGTAGTCGGCGAGCATCTGCTGCGCATCGGTATCGACGCCGATGTTCACCGACGGCCGGAACGTGACGCCCTCGGCGGTCATCTGCTCCATGCGACGGTCGATGAACTGCTTCTCCATCTTGAAGTCGGGGATGCCGTATCGCAGCAGGCCGCCGATGCGATCAGCGCGCTCGTAGACCGTGACGTCGTGGCCGGCACGCGCGAGCTGCTGCGCGGCGGCGAGGCCCGCCGGGCCTGACCCGACGACCGCGACGCGCTTGCCCGTGCGCACCTCGGGCGGCTCGGGGACGATCCAGCCCTCGCGGTAGGCGTGCTCGATGATCGTCAGCTCGACCTGCTTGATCGTCACCGGGTCACTGTTGATGCCGAGGACGCACGCGGCCTCGCAGGGTGCGGGGCACAGCCGGCCGGTGAATTCCGGGAAGTTGTTCGTGGCGTGGAGGCGGCGGATCGCCTCCTCCCAGTTGTTGCGATAGACGAGGTCGTTCCAGTCCGGGATCACATTGGCCAGCGGACAGCCCTGGTGGCAGAACGGGATGCCGCAGTCCATGCAGCGCGCGGCCTGCTCGTTCAGCGACGTCGTGGGGAAGGCCTCGTACACCTCGAACCAGTCGTGGACGCGCTCCTGGATCGGCCGACGTATCGGCGTCTCGCGCCCAAACTCGAGGAAGCCCGTGGGCTTAGCCATTCACCACCACCGGCTTCTCGGCCTTCGCCTGGGCCGCGCGCTCCATGAGAACGCGCTTGAGATCCCGAGGCATCACCTTCTTGAATCGCTTTGCCGCCGCCGGCCAGTCGCGCAGTAGCGCCGCCGCGACTGTGCTCTCCGTGTAGCCGACGTGCCGTTCGAGCAGCCCC
>JBAXNX010000139.1:0-4568 GCA_037133575.1 Chloroflexota bacterium | reverse complement strand
GGCTGCACCCAACGCGGAGGACGCGGATGGAACGCACGCGCGACGAAGTCGTACGGATCCTGCATGACCATGGGGCGTCCTCGGTTGCCGAGGTCGCCGAGGAGATCGGCGTCTCCGCCGGGGCGGTGCGCCGTCACCTGGACCTGATGATCGCCGAGGGCCTCGTCGAGATGCGCCTCGAGCGCCAGCCTCGAGGCCGCCCACTGACCCGCTATTCCCTGAGTGAAAACGGCGAGGAGCGCTCCGCTGCGGGGCACTACCTGCGCCTGCTTGAACGCATCTATCCGGCGCTGACGCGCCTCTCTGAGGACGCTGTCTCCGGCAAGGACGGCTCTGCCGTGCTGGCCTCGGTGTTCGATGGCGTCGCGGACGATGTCGCGCGCTCGTACGCCGGCCGCGTGCACGGTGACGTGCTCGACGTGCGTGTTGTCGAGGTGGCGAACGCGCTGCGCGAGGAGGGCATCCTCACCGACGTGGTGGACGAGGACGAGCAGTTCCGGCTGCGTAACCTCGCGTGCCCGTATCGCTCGACGGCGGAGGGCACGCACATGGCGTGCGCTGCGGACCGCCGCACTATTGAGTTGCTCCTCGGTGCACCGGTGCGACAGATCATGACGATCGTCGCGGGGTCACCGACGTGTGAGTACGTGGTCGCGAAAAACAGCGACCAATCGACGAGTAACAAGCCGTCACTGTTGGGTGTGGAACCCTCGGTGGCCGGGGGAGGAATCGAGAACTGATGGCAGAACCAATTCTGGACGTGCGTGGGCTGAAGGTCAGCATCACGGGTCACCCGGAAACGCAGATCGTGCATGGGGTGGACCTGCAGGTGGGGCCTGGCGAGATCCACGCGCTGATGGGTCCGAACGGCTCCGGCAAGAGCACGACGGCGAGCACGATCGCCGGCAGCCCCTCGTACAAAGTTGACGAGGGCACGGTGTTCTTCAAGGGCGAGGACATCACGAAATGGAGCGCGGACAAGCGCGCTCGAGCAGGGATGTTCCTGTCGTTCCAGTACCCGACCGCCATCCCGGGCGTGACGATGGTGAACCTGATGCGGGCCGCCCTCACTGCTCGACGTGGCGAAGAGGTGCCGGCGCGCGAGTTCCTGTCGGAAATGCGCGAGGTGCTGGGGAAACTGAAGATGGACGAGTCGTTCGCTCGTCGCTACGTGAACGACGGGTTCTCCGGTGGCGAGAAGAAGCGCGCCGAGATCCTGCAGATGGGCCTGCTGAAGCCGGATCTGGCCATCCTCGACGAGACTGACTCGGGCCTCGATGTGGACGCGCTGCGGACGGTGGCTGAGGGCGTGAACACGCTGCGCCGCGATGACATGGGCATCCTGATCATCACGCACTACCAGCGCATCCTGAACTACGTGCAGCCAGACTTCGTACACGTGCTCGTGAACGGGCGCATCGTGCGGTCCGGTGACTTCGCGCTCGCAAAGCAGATCGAGGAGACGGGCTACGACCCGATCCTCCAGGAGCTCGGCTTGAGCCGGGAGCCGGAAAGCGTGGTAGCCGAGTAATGACGACAAACACTGGAGCTCGAGACGCTGTCGGTGAGTACAAGTGGGGCTTCCACGACGACGTGCAGCCGCTCTTCATCGCCGAGAAGGGCCTGAACGCGGACATGATCCGCGCGATGTCGAAGATGAAGAACGAGCCGGCGTGGATGCTCGAGCAGCGCCTCGAATCACTCGAGACGTTCAAGACGCTGCATGACCCCTCGTGGGCCGGCAGCCCGGAGCTGCTCGCGAGCATCGACTTCGAGAACATCCACTACTACGTGCGTGCGACGGACCGCGACTCGAACAAGTGGGAGGACGTCCCGGAGTACATCAAGGACACTTTCGACAAGCTCGGCATCCCCGAGGCGGAGAAGCAGTTCCTCGCCGGCGCGGGCGCGCAGTACGACTCGGAAGTCGTGTACCACAACATTCGCGAGGACCTTGCGAAGCAGGGTGTTGTGTTCCTGGGCATGGACCAGGCGCTGCAGGACTACCCGGAGATCGTCAAGGAATACTTCGGCACGCTGGTGCCGGCTGGTGACAACCGCTTCGCGGCGCTGAACTCAGCGGTGTGGTCAGGTGGCTCGTTCATCTACGTCCCGAAGGGCGTGAAGGTGGACGTCCCCCTGCAGGCGTACTTCCGCATCAACACCGAGAACATGGGCCAGTTCGAGCGCACGCTGATCATCGCGGACGAGGGCTCGTATGTGCACTACGTCGAGGGCTGCACGGCCCCGACGTACAGCTCCGACTCGCTGCACTCCGCGGTGGTGGAGATCATCGTGAAGAAGGGCGCTCGCGTCCGCTACACGACGATCCAGAACTGGTCGAGCAACGTCTTCAACCTCGTGACCAAGCGTGCGTACGCGTACGAGGACGCGGTCATGGAGTGGGTCGACGGCAACCTTGGCTCCAAGCTGACGATGAAGTACCCCTCGATCTATCTGATGGGGGAGCGCGCGCACGGCGAGATCCTGTCGCTGGCGTTCGCGGGCAACGGTCAGCACCAGGACGCGGGCGGCAAGATCGTGCACGTCGCGCCGAACACCTCGTCGGCGATCGTGTCGAAGTCGGTGTCGCGCGGAAACGGGCGCACCTCGTACCGCGGTCTGCTGAAGGTCTACGAGGGTGCCGAGAACTCGTCGTCGACGGTGCGCTGCGATGCGCTGCTGCTCGATGAGCTGTCGCGCTCCGACACGTACCCGACGATGGAGGTCGACGAGGAGCGCGTGCAGATCGGGCACGAGGCTTCGGTCTCGAAGCTCGGTGAGGACCAGCTCTTCTACCTGATGGCTCGCGGCATCGAAGAGTCCGAGGCGGCCAAGATGGTCGTGAACGGCTTCGTCGAGCCAATCGTGAAAGAGCTCCCGATGGAGTACGCGATCGAGCTGAACCGCTTGATCGAGCTCCAGATGGAAGGCTCGGTCGGCTAGCCCACCAGTGGGTTCTCGCCCAGCTTCTGGGATGCGCGTTCGAGCCGTTGTTGGCTCCGAGCTCCTAGGGGTGTGGGTTATCGGAAGTAGGAACTGATGACGACTGGATCAACGGTCCAGCAATACGACGAGGCGCAGGTTGTGGCGGCCTCTGAGCAGCGCAACGAGCCGGCGTGGCTGCGCGATCGACGTGCCGAGGCCGCCCGAGCGTTTTCGGCGCTGCCGATGCCGACGGCGGCGCTGCGTCCGTGGCGCTACGTGGACCTCGCAGGTCTCGACCTCGGGGCAGTGACGCCGGGCGCCTCTAAGGTGACGGTCGAGGCGAACGTGCCGAACGGCGCGTTCGCAGGCTCGCTCGCTGAGGGCGTTGGCAAGGTGCCGGCGGCCGATCGCCTCGGCACGCTGTTGCTTGCAACCGAGGGCCGCTTCCTCGCTGCCAACGCGGCGCAGTGGACCGACGGTGTGCTCGTGTACGCGCCGAAGGGTGCGGCGTTCGATGCGCCGGTACAGATCACGATTGACGCGAGTGCTGCCGCCAACGGCGCGGCATACCCGCGCGTGCTCGTGATCGCCGAAGAGCAGGCTGAGGTCTCGATCGTGCTGCGGCTGGAGAGCGGCGATGCGCCGATCACCGTCGCCGGTGCGATCGAGGTGTTCGCGGGCCAGGCGGCGCGCGTGAAGCTGCTCGTGGACGACCGCTGGGGCACGCAGACGCGCGACTTCACGTGGGTGCGTGCGCGTCTCGAGCGCGACTCGGACGTGCAGTTTTCATCGATCGCCATGGGTGGTCTGCTGGTGAAGCAGACCGTCGAGATGCTGCTCGAAGGCGCCGGCTCGAACTCGGGCATCCGCGCAGTCGCGCTCGGTGATGCGCACCAGCACTTCGACTTCGTGACGCTGCAGGATCACACCGGCCCGAAGACGACCTCGATCGTCGAGGTGAAGTCCGCGCTCGCTGGCGCGTCGCGGCAGGCGTACTACGGCGTGACCCGCGTCGGCGAGACCGCGAAGGGCGCCGACGCTGACCAGACCAACCGCAACCTGCTGATCTCGGGTGAGGCGAAAGCCGACTCCGACCCGGTGCTCGAGATCCTCACGGCGGACGTCGTCCGCTGTGGTCACCACGCGGCCGTCGGCCCGGTGGACCAGGAAGCGCTGTTCTACCTGCAGTCGCGCGGACTCGACACCCGCGCAGCGCTGCAGCAGATGGTGGCGGGCTTCTTCCACTCGGTCGTGGGCGCCACGGGTATGCCTGGCCTCGACGAGGCCGAGCTGACCGAGCGCGTGCAGGCGAAGCTGGCGTCGGCGACCCTGTGAGTGCAGAGCGTGTAGCTGCGACCTCGGACGTGCCTGAGGGCCAGGTGTGTGTCGTCGAATGTCCTATTGAGGGTGGTGGGGCACGCTCGCTGGCGCTGAGTAACATCGATGGTGAGCTGTACGCGATCGACAACATCTGTACGCACGACGGTGGCCCGCTGGGCGAAGGACGACTGCGCGCTGGCCGCGTGATCTGTCCGCGCCACGGCGCTGCCTTCGATGCGCGTACTGGCCGGGTGCTCACGCTGCCGGCCGTGAAGAGCGTGCGCGCCTATCCGGTGACTATCGACGGGGACGATGTCCTC
>JBAXNX010000138.1:0-4573 GCA_037133575.1 Chloroflexota bacterium | reverse complement strand
AGCCTGTAATGGGGGCTTTGCCCCCAGTCCCCTACAAGGGCTTCGCCCTTGACCCACTCGGGCGATCAACCTCGACTCATCGGCTGGACGCGAACTCCCAGGTGCAATGCGTGGACTCGAACGTTGCGGGGGGTAGCACGAGGCCCGCGTCTTGCGACGCGGGCCTCGATGGTTGTTCGCGACTCGACGGTTGTTACTGGTCGAGGAGCTGGCGGATGACGTACTGCATGATGCCGCCGTTGAGGTAGTAGTCGGCCTCGACGGGGGTGTCGATGCGGCAGAGGGCGGTGAACTCGATGGGCTTGCCGTCGGCGGTCATCGCGCTGACCTGGACGTCCTGGCCGGCCTTCACGCTACCGGCGATACCGGTGATGTCGAAGACCTCGTCGCCCTTGAGGCCGAGCGACTCCGCCGTAGCGCCGTCCTTGTACTGCAGGGGCAGGACGCCCATGCCGATCAGGTTGCTGCGGTGGATGCGCTCGAAGGACTGCGCGATGACGGCCTTCACGCCCTGGAGGTACGGGCCTTTGGCGGCCCAGTCACGGGACGAGCCAGTGCCGTACTCGCGGCCGGCGAGGATGATCGTCGGGACGCCCTCGTTCATGTACTTCTCGGCGGTCTCGAAGATGGAAGCCTCTTCGCCGTCCGGGTAGTGCTTGGACCAGTTGCCTTCGCGCTCCACGAGCGTGTTGCGCAGGCGCACGTTGGCGAAGGTGCCTCGCACCATCACCTCGTGGTTGCCACGGCGTGAGCCGTAGGAGTTGAAGTCGCGCGGGTCCTCGTTGCGGTCGAGCAGGTACCTGGCCGCGGGGCTGTTGCGGGCGACGTCACCAGCCGGCGAGATGTGGTCGGTGGTGACGTTGTTGCCGAACGACGCGAGCACGCGCGCACCCATGATGTTGTTGGTCGGCTTCGGCTGACGCGTGAAGTCCTCGAAGTACGGGGGCTTGCGCACGTAGGTCGAGTCGGGCTCCCAGTCGAACTGCTCGCCTGCGGAGACGGGCAGATCGCGCCAGCGGTCGTCGCCGGTGAAGACGTCGGCGTAGCGCGCGCGGTACATCTCCGACCGCACGGAGGACTGGATGGTGTCGGCGACTTCCTGCTCCGACGGCCAGATGTCGCGGAGGTAGATGTTGTTGCCAGCAGCGTCCTGACCGAGCGGGTCGTTGACGATGTCGAAGTCCATGTGGCCGGCGAGCGCATACGCGACGACCAACGGCGGCGAGGCGAGGTAGGCCGAGCGCACCTGCTGCGAGACGCGCGCCTCGAAGTTGCGGTTGCCGGAGAGCACCGCGGCGACGGCGAGCTTGCTGTCGTTGACGGCGTTGGAGATCGCGTCCGGCAGCGGGCCGGAGTTACCGATGCAGGTGGTGCAGCCGTAGCCGACGAGCTCGAAACCGAGCTGGTCGAGGTAGGGCGAGAGGCCCGCCTCGTCGAGATACGAGGTGACGACCTGGCTGCCCGGGGCGAGCGAGGTCTTCACCCACGGCTTGCTGCGCAGGCCCTTCTCGATGGCCTTCTTCGCGAGCAGACCCGCGCCGATCATCACCTCGGGGTTCGAGGTGTTGGTGCAGCTCGTGATGGCTGCAATGACGACGGAACCGTTCGAGAGGTCGTACTCGACGTTGTTCACACCGATGTGCACCGGGTCCGGGGACGCGCCGGCTGCGACTTCCTCGGCGATGGTGGCGCGAGCGGACTGCTGCGCGTCCTTGAGGTTGATGCGCGCCTGCGGCAGCTTCGGGCCGGCGAGGCTGGGCTCGATGGTGCCGAGGTCGAGCTCGAGCACCTCGGCAAACTCGGGGTCGGGAGTGGCGTCGGTGCGGAAGAGCTGCTGCTCCTTGCAGTACTTCTCGACGCGGTCGATGAGGTCCTCGTCACGACCGGAGAAGCGCAGGTAGTTGAGCGTCTCGTCGTCGACGGGGAAGAAGCCGACGGTCGCGCCGTACTCGGGGCACATGTTCGCAACGGTCGCGCGCGTGGCGAGCGGCAGCGTCGAGAGGCCGGCGCCGAAGAACTCGACGAACTTGCCGACGACATTGCGGCTGCGGAGCAGCTCCGTGACGCGGAGCACGAGGTCGGTGCCTGTGGCGCCCTCGGACAGCTTGCCGACGAGGCGCACGCCGATGACCTGCGGGAGCAGCATGGCGACCGGTTGGCCAAGCATGGCGGCCTCTGCCTCGATGCCGCCGACGCCCCAGCCGACCACGCCGAGGCCATTGATCATGGTCGTGTGCGAGTCAGTGCCGACGAGCGAGTCGGGGTAGGCCATGCCGTCGCCGGTGAAGACCACCTGCGCGAGGTACTCCAGGTTTACCTGGTGGCAGATGCCGGTGCCGGGGGGCACGACGCGGAAGTTCGTGAAGGCCTGCTGGCCCCAGCGCAGGAACTTGTAGCGCTCCTGGTTGCGCTCGAACTCACGGTCGGTGTTGAAGGTGAAGGCCATGTTCGTGCCGAACTGGTCGACCTGCACGGAGTGGTCGATGACGAGGTCGACCGGCTGCAGCGGGTTGATCTTCTTGGGGTCAGCGCCGAGGGCGACCATCGCGTCGCGCATGGCGGCCAGGTCGACGACACAGGGCACACCCGTGAAGTCCTGGAGCAGCACGCGCGCCGGGCGGAAAGCGATCTCGTCTTCCGGGATGGCCTGCGGGTCCCACTTGGCGAAGGCGCGGATGTGGTCGGCGGTGACGTTCGAGCCGTCCTCACCTCGGAGCAGATTCTCGAGGAGGACGCGCAGCGTGAACGGCAGGCGGGCCAGGTTCATGCCGAGCTTCTGGGCGGCTACATCGAGCCGGTAGATGCCGTAGGTCGAGCCGCCTGCGTTCAGGTCTGCTCGCGTGCCAAAGCTGTCGAGTGACTGGGTTGTTTCGGGCATGGTTCCCCCGCTTCCGTTCGCTCCCCGCCACAACACTGGTCGAGGGCGGGCCCAGCCCGCGGGCCCATCCTAGTCCGATCCCTCTCTTCTTGGCACGGCCGTTGGCCGCTCTCGCCCGGCGTGGCGATGCCTCGACTTGTCCCGGGGTCGCGGGCCGAGCGGCGTGGCTAGATATGCTGGTGGCATGACGACAAACGAGGCAGCGATCGAGGCGCGGACGCAGGCGATTGGGCGCGAGTTGATCGAGGCGGCCTCGGACTACCGGCCGGGGGTGGCAGAGCGCATCGAGGACTGGCTGCTGACGCGCGTCGTGGCCGACGAGCGGTTTCGCACTCGATTGCTGCGGTACATGGACGTGCTCGCGGCGCTCGGACACGACGAGCATGGCCAGGAGGCCAAGCGGCTCGCGCACGAGTACTTCGGCGACGAGTTCCCGGACCTGCCCCCTGCCCTGCGCTGGCTGCTGCGGATCGCGCGTGACGAGCGCGTGCCTGCGCCGGTCGTCGGCGCGACGAGCCGACGCTCGGCGGAGCTGTTTGCTCGACGCTTCATCACGCCACCGGGGACGGACACCGTGTCGCGCACGATCTCGGAGCTGCGCGAGCTGGGACGGCAGCCGTCGTTCGACCTACTCGGCGAAGCCGTGCTGTCCGACGGCGAGGCACGCGACTACCTCGAACGCTACCTGCGGCTAATCGAACAGCTCTCGCACGACCCCGCGGCACACACGCGCACGGCGGGGGATGTGGCGTCGCTGCAGGTGTCGGTGAAGCTCTCGTCGCTCACCTCGCACTTCACGCCGGTCGATCCGGACGGGACGTTGCAGCGCGTGCGGCCCGCCCTCGAGGCGATCGCGGAGGCGGCGGAGCGCGCGGGCATCGGCGTGACCGTCGACATGGAGCAGTTCGCGTATCGCGACCTGACGTGGGCGATCTTCACCTCGACGTTTGCGAAGGGTGAGCGGTTCGGCGCATGGGCGGACGCGGGGATCGTGTTGCAGGCGTATCTGCACGAGGTCGACCGACACGCGACGCAGATGCTCGCGTTCGCGGAGGAGCGCGGGACGCCGTTCCAGGTGCGGCTGGTGAAGGGCGCGTACTGGGACTTCGAGGTGATCTCGGCGCAGGCGAACGGATGGACTGCGCCGGTGTGGACGGAGAAGGCCGCGACGGACGCGGCCTACGAGCGTGTGCTGCGCACACTCGTGCCAGCGTTCTCGACGGTGCACCTCGCAGTCGCAAGTCACAACGCGCGCACGCATGCGGTGGCTGAGGCGATCGCTGAAGCCTCAGCCGTGCCGGCACGGGCGATCGAGCATCAGACGTTGTTCCGCACGGCGGAGGGGACATCGCGCGCGCTCGCAACGATGGGGTGGCAGGCGCGCGACTACGTGCCGGTCGGTGAGCTGATTCCGGGCATGGCATACCTCGTGCGGCGGGTGCTCGAGAACTCCTCGCAGGCCGGGTTCCTGCTGCAATCGCGATCGGGCGCGAACGTCGAGGAGCTGCTGCGCGCGCCGGATCCGTCGCCGCCCGTCGCGCCAGCCTCGCCACGACCGTACGAGTTTCGACGGATGGCGGAAGCGCGCTGGTTCGACTCTTCGTTCCGCAAGACGTTCGACGATGCGATCGCCTCGGCGCGCTCGCAGTGGGGGCGGACGTACACGCCGACGATTGGCACCGAGGCGATCACCGG
>JBAXNX010000137.1:0-4604 GCA_037133575.1 Chloroflexota bacterium | reverse complement strand
GGGCTAGATACTGTCCGGCGCCGCGGCGATGCCGCTGGCGCCCCCACGCGCGAAGCGCGGCTCCGGCGGCGAGCACTGTTACCAAACCGCGTCTTTCGCCCGCCTACCCACTGGGGGTACCGTAATCGAACGCTACGCCCCTGCACGATCACTCGCTCGCCTCGAGCGCCGAGCGAAGCCGTGCCGCGCCCGAGCTCTGCATCAGGAAGAAGCAGTCATGGCCGAAGCAACGATGACACGCACCCCGCTCGGCGCCACGCTCACCCTGCAACAGCGCCTCATCGTCATGGGCGCGCTGCTCACCGCCATGTTCCTCTTCGCCCTCGACCAATCGATCGTCGCCACCGCCGTGCCGCGCATGCTCGCCGACCTCGGCGGCTTCGACATCTTCGGCTGGGTCTTCACGATCTACTTGCTCAGCAGCACTGTCACGATCCCGATCGTCGGCAAGCTCTCCGACATGTTCGGCCGCCGCAACTACCTGCTGGTCGGCATCGGCATCTTCATCGTGTCGTCGCTCGCATGTGGCATCGCACCGTCGATGACCGTGCTCATCGCGGCTCGAGGCGCGCAGGGTGTCGGCGGCGGCATGATCGTCTCGTGCGTGTTCGCCACGCTCGGCGACCTCTTCACCCCGCTCGAGCGCGCGAAGTACTTCGCGATGATGACCGGCATGTTCACGTTCTCGCTGATGGCCGGCCCGACCTTTGGCGGCTTCCTCACTGACGGCCCCGGCTGGCGCTGGTGCTTCTACATCAACCTGCCGCTCGGCCTGATCGCCGCGGCGCTGATCGCGTGGAAACTGCCGGCCGGTGGCGGCAGCGGCGGACGTCCGAGTGACGTCGACTTCCTCGGCTCCGGACTGCTCACGACCGCCACCATCACGGCGATGCTTGGCGTGGTATGGGCGAGCGCTAGCTACGGCTGGGGCTCGTCGATCACGCTCGGACTGCTCGCCGTGGCGGCGGTCTCCGCCGTTGCGTTCGTGCTCCAGGAGCGTCGTCACCCGCACGCGGTGATCCCGCTGTCGCTGTTCAAGAACGTGCCGTTCGTGCAGTCGGTGGCGATGACGGTGATCGCGGCCTCCACGATCTTCGGCGCGATCCCGTACCTGCCGACCTTCGTGCAGACCTCGCTCGGTGGCTCCGCAACCGCGAGCGGTCTCGTCGTCGTGCCGCGCGCGATCGCGTTGCTCTGCACGAGCATCGTCGCGGGACAACTCGTCTCACGCACCGGCAACTACAAGTACCTGATGGTGATCGGCGCCACTGCGATCTTCGGTGCTGTCATCCTGCTTCGAGGCCTGCACAGCGGCCAGCCGATCTGGCACCTCGCGGCGATCATGGGGCTGATGGGCTTCGGCGAGGGCCTGGTCTTCCCGATGTCGCAGGTGGTGGTGCAGGCATCCGTGGATCAGGATCAGCAGGGCGTCGCCGCGAGCACGCGTCAGTTCTTCCTGCAGGTCGCACAGTCCTTCGGCGTCGGCATCTTCGGCCTACTGCTCACGACCTGGTACGCCTCGAGCTTCACGCAGAGCACGGCCAACATCGCCTCATCGATCCCGCCCGCGGCCTACGAGCAGCTCAAGGACCCGACGCTCGCACTCGACCCGGTGCGCTATTCGGCGGTCGCCGCGCAGGTCCAGGCACAACCAAATGGCGACGCCGTGCTGCGTCAGGCGCGCACCGCACAGCGCGAGTCGGTCGCGGTCGCCATCGACGGCATCTTCACCATCTCAGTTGTCGCTTCGGTGTTCGTGCTCGGGATCGCGCTCACCCTGCGACGCATCTCGTTGCATCGAAACTTCCATGCGGTTGAGGCTGGGATACCCGACGCAGGCTAGCTGGCGGCTACGGGCTGACTCGCGGTCGACATGCCAGTCTGGGCTGCGGGCGGTGTCGTTGCGGTCATCGACGGTCGAGCCGCAAGCAGCTGCTCCGGCAGTGCGGCGGCGAGCTTCGCGAAGAGGTCGCGCAGTTGCGACTGCTCCTCAGCGTCGAGTGCCTCGAGCTCCGGGATCGGCTCCATGAAGACCGCCCTGGCCCGGTCGCGCGCCTCGACGCCCGCAGGCGTCAGCACGAGCAGCTTCGCGCGGCGGTCGGTCGGCTTCGGCTCCCGGCGCACCAGGCTCGACCGTTCGAGGTCATCCGCAAGGCTGGTCATGTACGAGGCGTCGCAGCCCCAGCGCTCGGCCAGCTCCCCCATCGCAATCCCCTGCTCGGTATCGAGCAGGAGCAATGCGCGGAGCGCCCCCGGCGCCACCCCAACTGCCCCCGCGGCCTCGCCGATGCGATTGCGCATCCGGGAGTACATCACGGCAGCAATCGAGCCCCACGCCTCACGGCCAGCGTCCGTTATCACAACAGGAACGTAACTCGTTCACTGACTGGAGTCAAACTTCATTGTCTATCCATCATCTTCATATTTAAATCATTGACTGCACACAACCATCTGGTACGTTCGAACGCGTGGCTAATGCGCCAGAAATGCGCGCAGCCTCATCAGATTGTTTCACGTGAAACATTCGAGTTCTGGAGTCGTCGATGCTCATCCCCCTGCTGCGGAGGTTCCTCCGCCCGTACCCCTCGCTGATCACGGGCGTGCTGGTCTTCCAGCTCATCCAGACCGTGGCCACGCTCTACCTGCCTACGCTCAACGCCGACATCATCAACAAGGGCGTCGTCACCGGAGACACCGCCTACATCTGGCGAGTCGGCGCGCTGATGCTCGGCGTGACGCTGGTGCAGATCGTGTGCGCGTGGGTCGCCGTCTACTACGGCTCGAGGGTTGCAACGGCCCTCGGACGTGACGTGCGAGCGGCGATCTTCGACCGCGTCCTCTCCTTCTCCTCCCGCGAGGTCGGACGCTTCGGGGCGCCCTCGCTGATCACGCGCACGACCAACGACGTGCAGCAGGTGCAGCTGCTCGTGCTGATGGTGGCGACGATGTTCGTGTCGGCGCCGATCACCGGCATCGGCGGCATCATCCTCGCGCTGAGGCAGGACGTGCCGTTGTCCGGCGTGTTGCTGGTCAGCGTGCCGGCCCTCCTCGCGATGATCGCGTTCGTGGTCATCCGGATGAGCCCGCTGTTCCGAGTCATGCAGGAGCGCATCGACAGCGTGAATCAGGTGCTGCGCGAGCAGATCACCGGGATTCGAGTGATTCGAGCCTTCGTGCAGGACCGCTCCGAGCAGGCCCGCTTCGAGCGCACGAACCGCAGCCTGGCTGACGTCGCGCTGGCTAGCGGTCAGCTGATGGCGCTGATGTTCCCAATGGTGATGCTGGTCATCAACCTCTCGAGCGTTGGTGTCCTCTGGTTCGGCGCGCATCGTGTCGCGAGCGGCGGCATGGAGATCGGCGCGCTGATCGCGTTCCTCAACTACCTCATGCAGATCCTGATCGCCGTGATGATGGCGACGTTCATGTTCGTCATGGCCCCGCGCGCCGAGGTATGCGCAGAGCGCATCCAGGAAGTGCTCGCGACGGAGAGCACCGTGGTGCCGCCTCAATCGCCGCGCCGGCCGAGCGAGGCAGCGGGCCGCCTCGAGCTGCGCAATGTGTCGTTCCGCTATCCGGGCGCGGACCAGCCAGTGGTGCGCGACGTGAGCTTCGTCGCGGAGCCGGGCATGACGGTCGGCATCATCGGCGGCACCGGCTCCGGGAAGTCGACGCTGTTGAACCTCGTGCCACGGCTGGCGGACGTCAGCGACGGCGCGATACTGATCGACGGCGTGGACGTGCGCGAGCTCGATCCGACAGCGCTCACCGATGCAATCGGACTGGTGCCGCAGACGAACTACCTGTTCACGGGCACGGTCGCCTCGAACCTGCGCTACGGGAAGGCCGATGCGAGCGAGGACGAGCTCTGGGCCGCCCTCGACACCGCGCAGGCACGCGACTTCGTCGAGTCGATGCCCGAGGGGCTGGCGGCACCGATCGCGCAGGGCGGCACCAATGTGTCGGGCGGCCAGCGTCAGCGGCTCGCGATTGCGCGCGCGCTGGTGCGGCGACCACGCATCTACCTGTTCGACGACTCGTTCTCGGCGCTCGACTACGCAACGGATGCGGCGCTGCGTGCCGCACTCGCACGTGACATCGCGGGTACGACGAGTGTGATCGTCGCGCAGCGAGTCAGCACTATCCGCCACGCTGACCTGATCGTCGTGCTCGACGAAGGACGCGTGGTCGGACTCGGCACACACGATGCACTGATGGAATCCTGCGAGACGTATCGCGAGATCGTGCTATCGCAGCTCACCCTTGAGGAGGCCGCATGAGCACGCAACCAGGTCAGGCTGGCCGCACTCAGGCACCAACGTTTGGCTCGCGCATGATGGGCGGCGGCGGGCCAGTCGTCCGGGCGCACGACTTCCGCGGGGCGTTCCGACGACTACTCGGGCTGCTGCGCCCGGAGCGCGCGATGATCGCGATGGCGATCGTGCTTGGCTCAGCGAGCGTGGCGCTCTCGGTGATCGGGCCGAAGGTGCTCGGCGACGCAACGAACCTGATCTTCGCGGGCGTGATTAGCCAGCGCATGAGTGCCGGCGCGCCGGCGGAGCAAGCGATTGAGGCAATCCAGCGCGAAGGCAACACGACCCTCGCGA
>JBAXNX010000136.1:0-4674 GCA_037133575.1 Chloroflexota bacterium | reverse complement strand
AGGGGCGGTTGAGGAAGGCCTTCGAGGCGTAGAGGACCTGGGTGTCGTCGTGCTCTGCGCGGAAGGCTTCGAGGGCCCAGGCGCACTGGCGGCGGACTGTTTCCTGGTCGTAGACGTAGAGGGGCGTGCCGTACTCGCGGGCGAGGTCGGCGAGGTCGCAGCCGCCAACCTCGAGGTTGCCGGACAGCGAGAGGCCAGCGGTGACTGGGAGCAGGTGGGAGAGCGGCAGGGTGGCTGCCGTCGCGGCTTCGATCTGGGTCACTGGTGGGTCCCCGCGTTCGCGGTAGGGCTCTGGTTCGGGTCGCGCTGCGTATGGGCTCGGGAGCCTGTTATTGCTCGGGAGCAGGGCGGCGCGGGACGTGGTGATTATGGCACGCGGAGGGGTAGGCGGGCGAGCCGCGCAGGCTACCCGACGAGTGGCGATGCCGAGGCCGTTCGGTAGGCCTGGCTCAGAATAGAGAGCACCTCATCGCTCACGCCCCGGGCAGAATTGCCCTGCCTTAGCGGTGTCGGGGCCAGGGCCGCTTCGAGTGAGACCACTAGCTGAGGGGCGTTGCGCTGGATGACGGAGCGCCAGAGCTGAAGGTACGCGCCGCTACGGTCGCTCCAAATCGTGACCATGCCCACGCCCTCCGCGCGAAGCAAGGGAAGAAGCGTTAGCCGATCACCCAACGCGTGATAGGTCTGCAGCCGCGCCAGACCCTGAGACTCGAGCTGCTTGGCCCAATCGGTGTATCTACGCAAATCTCCCTGAGCATTGGGCTGGGCCGTGGCGATGGCGGCCTCGAAATCGTCAGCACCTTCGACCGTCCGCCCTGTTGCTGCCGCCGGAGTAGCAACCGCGTTCGCCGTGGAAACGGTGGCAACCGGTTCCGGATCAACGCGCTGTGGCATGAGTACCTGAGCGCCTCCCACTTCGAAGGCGCTCACGGTGATCAGATCGATCAGCAACTTGTCCGCTACCGCACCAAGATAGCCGACCAATTTCACGAGCTCCGCCGGTGCGTCATCGAGCACCAGCACAAGTCGAAATCGTCCGTCATTCAAGAAGGAGCGCAGGTTCGACTCGAACGTGGCGGAGTCGATGGCACGCTCTTGGTCGTTCTTTCGAGCAGCATCCAGCAACGACTCGTAGTCACGCGATGCGAGATGCCTCGCGAGCACCTTTGTCTCAAGTTGTTCCACATCCATGCCATGCAGATACGCCGCGTACGCAAGCACCTGCGAAACGATCGCGCGGCGCGCCTCAGCGTTTCGAGCGAGCTTGACTTCGATCACCACCATTCGGCCGCTGCTCTCGACGGCAATGAGATCCGCGTATCCGGACCCGAGTTGAACTTCGCTGCCAACCACTGCGAGCTGAGGCGAACCAGCAAGCGGAAGTAGCTGAGGAGCCTCAGCGACGAGCGCATGCAACTTCGCCTCATCAGGGAAGCCTTTGGTAGCGAGCAATTGCCAGCCAGAGCCGCTGTTGCTCCATATGCCAGGCATCGGTCCACCCCTTCGATACGCGAGTCCGCGCCGGATTCTAGCCTCCTCGTGCTCGCGAGTCGGCCCCAGTTCAGCAAGGGACACGACGAGACCCGACGTGCGTCGGGCCTCGCTGTGCGTATCAAGTGACCTCGAACTAGATCCAGCGGCCAGCGCCGTCGATGTGGAGGACCTCGCCGCTGAGGTAGCCGTTGGTCATGGCCATGATGTAGGCCTGCGCGAGCTCGTCGGCCTGGCCGATGCGGCCGACGGGGAGGGCCTTGCCGCGCTCGGCCATGCGGGCCTCGGCTTCGGGGCCGGTGCCATGGAGCGGGGTTGCGAGTCTTATTGCTCTTCGCCCAAGGGCTCATCGCCAGCATCTCCGTGTCGTGAGCTGCTTCCGACTCGTGACTGCATTCGCAGCCAGCAGGAGGGGTGCCTCCTGCACCTCCCTCGTCGCATCGAGCGTGGGGGTGCGGCGGGCTGAGCCGCCGACGCGGGTATGGCATGGCTCGGACGTGCGAGAGGTGAGTGTCGCTAGTCGAAGGGGGCGGCGGGGAGGCTGAAGGCGAAGTCGGCGCCGCCGTCGGGGCGGTTCTCGGCCCAGATGCGGCCGTGGTGGACCTCGATGAGACGGCGGCAGACGTTGAGTCCGAGGCCGATGCCGGCGACCGAGGCGTGCTCGTCGCTGCGGGTGAAGGGCTGGAAGAGGGCCCCCACGACGTCGGCTGGGATGCCGGGGCCGCGGTCGCGGACGTGCGCGGTGATCCACGATTCGTTCGACGCTGTGTCGGCAACATCTGAGCTGGCAGCACCTGAGCCGATTGGGCCGGGGCGGACCTCGATCACTTCGATCTCGATGGGGCCTTCGGAGTACTTGAGGGCGTTGCTGAGGAGGTTGTCGAGGGCCTGCTCGATGTGGTCGGCGTGGGAGAGCACGGGCCGCAGCGACGAGTTGTCGATGACGGTGATGACGCGGCCGGGATGCCAGCGGCGGTGACTGGCGGCGACACGCTCCGCGAGGCGCGCGGGGAGCACGGGCTCCGGGTCGGAGATGGTGCCGGCCTCGATGCGTGCGAGCGCGAGCATGTTGTCGACGGTGCGGCTGATGCGGTCGATGTTCTCGTTCATCTCGCTGTGGATGTCGCCGAGGCGCTCACGGTCATCTTGCTCGACGGCGCGGCGCATGAGCTCCACGTTGGCGGAGATGATGGCGATGGGCGTGCGGAGCTCGTGCGAGACGAGTCCGAGGAAGTCGTTGCGCGCGGCGAGGGCTTCTTCGAGCTCACGCTCGCGCTGCGCGAGGAGCTCGATGTCCACGCGCTGCTCGAGGAGGTCGGCGGCCTGCCTCGCGAGGATGTCGAGGAGGCGAAGCTCCCGCTCGGTCGGGCTGTGCGGCTCGCATGTTCAGGCTGTCGCCGCCATGACCGAGCAGCCACGCGGTGACGAGGTTGGCGATGAGGCCGATGACGGCGACGACGATCAGGCCGATCGCGCCGACATACGGTTCCGGATGGCGGAGGCGCTGCACGGCCTCGAAGGCGATGAAGACGGCGATGCCGAGCAGGGTGAGGCCGTTGATGGCTGCCGCGATCACCTCGGCGCGATGGAAGCCGAAGGTCCATTGCATGTTGTGTGGACGCGCGGAGACGCGCACGGCGAAGAGCGCCAGGGCGAGCGCCGCGACGTCGCTGGCGACATGGCCGAAGTCGGCGAGCAGTGCGAGCGAGTGCGTGAGCAGGCCACCGACAAGCTCGAGGATGGCGGTGGCGAGGACGAGCACGAGCGCGGCGGCGAGCCGGCTACCTTGCGTGGTGTGGGAGTGGTCGTGGGCTGCGGTCACGCGATCGAGCGTACGTCTCGGCGCATCAGCACGTCTCGATACTTGGTATCGACGAGACGAGGTATCGATTGTGCGTGCTTGCGGGTGACGCAGCGTCACCCGCTACGGTGCCGTTGTGAGGGCTGATTTGAACACTCGAACGTGGCACATCGGAGCGCTGGCGAAGGAAACAGGGCTCACCGTGCGCACACTGCGGCACTACGAACACGAGGGGCTGCTCACCCCATCGCACCGTAACGACACCGGGCACCGCGTGTATTCGAGCGCGGATGTGACACGGCTGTACGAAATTCTCGTGCTGCGGCGCATTGGACTCGGGCTGGCGGCGATTCGCGAGCAGCTCGAGTCGCCTCGTGATCTGCGTGACGTGGTTGCCGAGCATCTCACGGCGACGCGTGAGGCGAGTGCGGTGCAGCAACGACTGATCGAGCGACTGCAGCGCGTGCACACGTCACTCGAGTTCGGTCAGCTCTCCAGCGAAGCGCTCCTGCGCGTGATGGAGGATATGACGATGTTGGAACGGTATCTGAGCACCGAACAGATGGAGCGATTGCGCGAGCACCGCAGCTCAGTTGGTGTGGAGCGCATTCGGGCGGCGAGCGTCGAACAACAGGCGATCCTGCAGGAACTCGATGCTGCGCGTGTGGCGGGGACGGATCCGAGTGCACCGGATGTACTCGAGCTGGTGGGACGACTGAAGGCGTTGTTCCTGGAGTTCGTCGGCGAGCCTGAGCTGGCGGGCGCGATGATTTCGATGGTGCAGAGCGAAGGGTCTGCAGTTGCCTCGCATGGTCTCGTGTCGGAGGAGCTCGGTGCGTATCTCAGCAAAGCGATTGGTGTGAGCAGCGGCGACTAGCCATGCTCGCGCTGGCGGATACGGCGCTTGGTGCGGGTGGTGTCGTCGCTGCTCACTGGCACGATGCTGATGGAGCCGTCGGTCTCCAGGACGGCGAGGCGGACGTCCTCGATGTGTTCGACGCCGTGCTCGCGCATGGCCATGCGGACTTCGTCGACATCGAGCCGCTCGCTGCGGAGATTCTTTTCAATGAGGCGGCCGTCACTGATGAGCAGTGTGGGAGTGCCCTCGACGGCCTGGCGGAGCCAGGGGATGCGGTCGCTTGCAAACGCGAGGGTGTAGTTCGCTGTAAGCAGCACCCCAGCGGCGATGAGGCCGCCGGTCAGCGAGTCGTCCGGGCCGACCATGGCGTTCTGCACGGCGTTGGCGATGAGCAGGACGACGACGAGGTCGAACGGCGTCATCTGACCGACCTCGCGCTTGCCGGCGAGGCGGAGGCCGACGAGGACGAGCACGTAGACGACGAGGGTGCGCGCGACGGTCTCGAGCAGCGGGACCTGGAGCT
>JBAXNX010000135.1:0-4681 GCA_037133575.1 Chloroflexota bacterium | reverse complement strand
GACGCTGGGGAGTACTCGACGCAGCGGGAGATCGACGACATCGAGGAACTGATCGACGCCAACGGCGGCAGCGCGTTCCTCTACGGGCACTCGTCGGGCGGGTGCCTGGCGCTGGAGGCGGCGGCGCTGCTCGGGTCACCCGAGGTCATGCGGGGCTGCGTGTACGAGGCGCCGTGGGACGACGACCCGACAGTGCAGGCGGGGTGGACGGCGTGCGTCGACGGGGTGCGAGCGGCGCTGCGCGAGGGCCGGCACGGGGACGCCGTGGCGTTGTTCCTGGAGTACATCGGCATTCCAGCGGCGCAGGTCGCGGGGATGCGGCAGGCGCCGATGTGGGCCGACTTCGAGGCGCTGGCGCACACGGTCGCATATGACGCGGCGGTGGTGGGCGAGTCGCGCGCGCTGCCGCGACGGCAGCTGGCATTCGTGAACGCCTCGGTGCTCGCGATCGCGGGCGGGGCGAGTGCAGCGGTGATGGCGCAGACGGCTCGCACGATCTCGGAGCAGGTGACGACGGCGGAGTTCGCGGTGCTGGAGGGGCAGGCGCACAACGTGTCGGCCGCGCTGCTGGCTCCGTTGCTGATCGACTTCTTTTCCAAGGACTAGCGCTGCATCTCAGAATGCATTGCATGCCTCGGACGATCCGAGGCGTCCTGGAAGGAGCGCGTCATGGGGAAGCTGACGGTCGAGATGTTCATGACGCTGGATGGTGTAGTGCAGGCACCGGGCGGGCCGGACGAGGACCAGTCGAGTGGGTTCGAGTTCGGCGGCTGGCAGGCGCCATACGACGATCCGAACGTCGGGCAGGCGATCGTCGAGCACCTGATGCGGCTTGATGCGCTGCTGCTGGGGCGGAAGACGTACGACATCTTCTCGAACTACTGGCCGAAGCAGTCCGGGGTGATCGCGGACAAGCTGAACGGTGTGCCGAAGTACGTCGCGTCGACCACGCTCACGCAGATCGACTGGGTGGGCACGTCGCTACTCGAAGGTGACGTGGCGGCAGCCGTGCGGCGCGTGAAGGCTGCGCACGACGAGGTGCACACGATCGGCAGCGCGAATCTCGTGCAGACGTTGCTGCAGCACGAGCTCGTGGATGAGCTGAATCTGTGGATCTATCCGCTGGTGCTCGGCACGGGGAAGCGGCTGTTCGCTGAGGGCACGGTGCCGTCGGCGCTGCGGCTCGCGTATACCTCGACGTTTCCGAGTGGGGTGGTCCAGGCGACGTATGCGCCGGCGGGCAAGCCGACGTTCGGGACTATTCAGGCGTAAGCACACTACGATGTGCCCGTGAGCACCGAGCCAGGTCCGAGCGAATCCATGCGCGATCGGATCGCGCAGCTGCTAGGGGCACGGGTAGTCGATGCTCGATCGCCTGTCGGTGGCTACACCCCGGCGCAGCGATGGGTCGTAACGCTTTCCGACGGTCGTACCGCGTTCGCTAAGACCGGGATTGACGCCGAAACGTCTCGCGTCGCTAGCTGGTTGCGCGTGGAATACCGCGCCTACACGGACATTCACGCGCCGTTCATGCCAGAAGTGCTCGGGTGGGACGACACAGAGGATCAGCCACTGTTGATCCTCGAGGATCTGAGTGGAGCGCACTGGCCTCCACCGTGGTCAGCCGATCAGATCAGCGCAGTTGAGGTGATGCTCGAATCGGTCGCACGTACGGCGGCCCCAGCTTGGGCTGACGAGTTGGAAGCGCGGGAGCGAACGCACCTCAGCGGCTGGATACGTGTCCAACGAGATCCCGAGTATTTCTTGAGCCTTGGCCTGTGCACGGAGGCGTGGCTGCTCCGAAGCATCGACGTGCTCATCGAGGTCGGAGCCACCGCCATGCTGCGCGGTGATTCATTGGTCCACTTAGACGTACGAAGCGACAACCTGTGCTTCGTCCCTCTGCGTTCGGGGGTCGTGACAAAGATCATCGACTGGAACCATCTCGGACGCGGTGGTGCTGAGGTCGACAGGATGCTCTGGCTGCCAAGTCTGCATCGGGAGGGTGGCCCAGCACCTTGGGAACTTGTGCATGATTCTCGCGGCTTCTCGGCGCTGATCAGCGGGTACTTCGCAGCGCAGGCGGGACTGCCGCCAATCCCCACGGCACCAGGTGTGCGCAGCCTGCAACGTGAGCAACTCTCGGTCGCGCTGCCATGGGCGATCCGCGAACTGGGGCTCGAGCCTCTCGACGTCGCTCACTGATCTCGGAATCAGCGCCGAAGCTTTTCGACATAAACAACGAGGCGGCCCTTGCGGGCCGCCTCGCGTGATCCCGAGAAGGGGTTGGGCTAGGCGGCGAGGGCTGCCTGGGCCTGCGCGGCGATCTTGCCGAAGGCGTTGTCATCGCGGACGGCGAGGTCGGCCAGGGTCTTGCGGTCGAGGTCGATGCCGGCCTTGAGCAGGCCGTTGATGAGGCGCCCGTAGGTGAGGCCGTGCAGGCGGGCGGCCGCGTTGATGCGGACGATCCAGAGGCGGCGGAAGTCGCCCTTCTTGTCGCGGCGGTGCTCGGTCGCGTACTTGAGCGCGTGCATGACGGACTCATGCGCGAGCTTGTAGTTCGTCCGACGCTTGCCTCGGTGGCCTTCGGCCATGTTGAGGAGCTTCTTGTGTCGGGCGTGAGCGGCGACGCGACTGCGTACTCGGGCCATGGATCAATCCTCGAACTGTGGCTGGGGTTCCAGCGCGCTGAGTTGGTACGGGTTGGGTTGGCTAGCGGTGCTTCTTGTAGGGCAGGAGCACCTTCATGCGTCGGTCGTGGACGCCGCTGACGACTTCCATGCCGCGCAGGTCGACGAGCTTCTCGGCACGCTTCGTCATGCGCTTATTGTTGCGGTGGTGGCTCATCATCATGAGCTTGCCGGTGCCCGTGATCTTCACGCGCTTGGCAGTGCCCTTGTGGGTCTTCATCTTCGGCATGGGCTCAGGCACTCCCAACGGCGGCGCCGGACTGTGACGGCGACTCTGTCTCTGGCTCCGGGGCGGCTGTTGCATCCTCGGTGCGAGCGCTGACGACGGGTGGCCGTTCGCGCTTGGATGCACCGGGGGTGACGACGATGGAGAGCATGCGGCCTTCGAGGGCCGGGTTGCGTTCCATGGTCGAGACGTCCCGAATTCTCTCGTAGAACCGGTCGAGAAGTTCTCGGCCGACTTCCGGGTGCGTGATTTCGCGGGCCCGGAACATGACCGACACCTTCACCTTGTCGCCGTCGGCCAGCAGTTTGCGGGCCGTGCGCGCCTTGAAGTCGATGTCGTGGTCGTCGATCTTGACGCGCATCCGAACCTCGCGCAACTCGGAGTGCTTGGCACCCTTGCGGGATTCCTTCTCGCGCTTGGCCTGTTCGTACTTGAACTTGCCGTAGTCCATGATCCGGGCGACCGGTGGGTCTGCCGCGGCAGCGACCTCGACGAGGTCCAGACCGGCCTCTTCGGCCATCTGGAGGGCGTCCATCCTCGAGACAATGCCGAGCTGCTCTTCCTCGCGGATGAGACGCACTCGGGGTGCGAGGATCTGGCCGTTGATACGAAGTTCCTTCGGGATGGGCTCTCGCCTCCAATACGTCGATGGACGGAAATCGCGGCGCATGGCGCCGCGAAACGTTCCCTATCCTAGCATTAGGGGGCAGTAGCGCGCCAAGGTGGCGCCCACCGCTCCGGTGTCAGGTTCGGGAGCGGGCCTACTCCTTGATGGGGTCGTACTCGACGACGATGGCGCCTTGCTCGACTCGACCGGCCTGTTCGCAGCGGATGGCGGTGATCTTGCCGGCCATGGGGCACAGGATCTCGTTCTGCATCTTCATGGCCTCGATGACGAGGAGCGCCTGACCGGCCTCGACGGTGTCACCGACGGCGACGCGGATCTCGATGACGACGCCGGCGAGCGGGGCCGTGACCTCGCCCTCGCGGTCCTTGGAGCCTCCAGCGCCACGACCGCGACCGCCGACGGCGGGGCCGACCTGGAAGCGGCGACCGCCAACGACGACCTCGTAGCCGCCAGCGCGACGCTGGACGTAGGCCGACTGCTGACGCCCGTCGAAGTTGAGCGTGAAGGTGCCGGGAAGGCCGATGGCCGAGGCAGTGAGGGATTGCGGCTCACCATCGTCGATGACGACGGTGAGTGCCCCGTCGACCTCATCGAGGACGACGGTGTGCTCGTTGCCGCGAACTAGGAAGCGGTGCCGCGTCGCCAACCCAGGCCCCCTCCCACTGCGCGTGCCGACATCGCGTCCTGGCGACCTCGGGTAGCCCAGGCACTACCGGCGCGAGCCGGGGCTGCGCCGTTGCTCGGTGTTGCCGTGCCGCCCATGCCGGCGGCGATGGCGGCGGCGATCAGCGCGGTGATCTCGCGCGGGTCGTCGTCGGCGCTGGGCATGGTGAACTCGGACTCGAGCCAGCCGGTGTGAATGCGGCCAGCCTGGAAGTCGTCGTTGTCGTAGAGGGCGAGGTGGAACGGGATGTTCGTGTCGATGCCGCTGATCACGAGGTCGTTGAGGGCGCGCTTCATGCGGCGGATCGCGAGGTCACGCGTCTCCGCCCAGACGATGAGCTTGCCGAGCAGCGAGTCGTAGAAGACGGGGACGTCGAGTCCGTCGAAGAGCATCGTGTCGAAGCGCGTGCCAGGGCCGAGCGGCGCCTGCACGTGCTGCACGAGGCCGAGGCTCGGCATGAAGGTGTACGGGTC
>JBAXNX010000134.1:0-4691 GCA_037133575.1 Chloroflexota bacterium | reverse complement strand
CGTCGAGCCGCGCTCGAAGCGCTCGGCTGGAAGGACCGTACTGGCACACGCCGCCATAACGGAATTACAACGGCATAACAAACGACTGACTTCTCCTGAACCTCGACCTAGCGCTTGTTAGCGTATCAATCTCATGCGTAATATAGCGCCCTCAGCGGAGGGAGCCGGACATGACCAACATCACTCGTCCCATGACACGAAGAGCAGCGATCCAGGGAGCCGTGCTCGCGGTTGGCGGATTGGCAGGAGCAGCCCTGCTCGGCTGCGGCAGCAAGAACGCCGGCGAGGCCGGCGGACTGAAGATGGACACGACCGTTACTGCCCAAACGGGCGTGGATATCCTGCCGCTGACTGCGCCGGTCGCTTCGGGCAGCCCGAAGAAGGGCGGGACCTTCAACTACGCTACGGGCGTCACCACGTTCACGCAGCACGACGCGCACACCGCGCTTGGTGCAGCCGAGTGGCACATGATCAGCGAGAAGACGCTCGAGCTGCACCCGGTCACCGGCGAGCTGCTGCCGAGTGTCGCAACCTCATGGGAGGTTGCTGATCCGCGGACGCTCGTCTTCAAGATCAAGCCCGGCATCAAGATGCACAACGTCGCGCCATGGAACGGCCGCGACTTCACCGCGCAGGACGTCGCGTGGAACCTCGAGCGCATCGGTGGCTTGTATGCCGAGCGACTCAAGCAGCCGGTCGGAGCGTTTCAGCGCGCCTCGATGGTGCAGAACCTGGTGAAGGCCGAGGCGGTAGATGCGACGACCGTGAAGGTCACGCTGTCCTCGCCGAACAGCGCGTTCTTCAAGGGCGTCGCGGACACACGGGTCATGTTGATGCCGAAGGAGATGGATGACATCGGGTTCAGTGACCCGATGAAGTTCGGTGGCATCGGCGCGTTCCAGATGGCCGAGTACACAAAGGACGTGCGCGAGCGCTTCAAGCGCTTCGACGGATACTCGGGCTTCCGCGGCAACGAGCCGTGGTTTGACGAGTCCGTGTTGACGGCGATTCCTGATCGCGCATCGACCATCGCCGCCTTCGCCAGCGGGCAAAGCCAATTTGTGATCAGCCTGACGCCTGATGAAATCACGACGATCCGCAAGTCGAAGCCCGAAGCGCTGCTCTACACGTGGATCGACAGCAACTGGAACCACTTCCGTCCGAACATGGCGTATGAGCCGTTCAAGGACGTTCGCGTGCGCAAGGCGATCCAGCTCGCGATCGACTACGCGGCGATCGGCGACGGTGAGTTCGGGCCGGGCTGGGGTTATCAGGCAGCGCTGTGCCCTGGCTTCGCCGAGGCATGGAAGCCAGACAAGGTGCGCAGTCTGCCGGGCTTCAACCCGGCAACCAAGGCTGAGGATCGCAAGACTGCGCAGCAGCTGCTGACGGCGGCCGGTTACCCGAACGGTAAGGGTCTCGACTTCGACATGACCTACACGACGCCGAACGACCGGCCGACGCGATTTCAGTCGCAGATGCTGCAGGTGTTCCCAGAGCTCAAGTTCACTCTGAAGGGTGTGGACGCGACGACGTTTGCGACCCAACAAGCCGCGAGTAACTTCAAGACCGTGTCGTACACGATCACCGCAGCGCCGGACCCGGTGATCGACATGAGCTCGAACTACTCGACTGGTGGCAGCCGCAACTATGGGAAGTTCTCGAATGCGGAGCTTGATGCACTGCTCGACAAGGCGCGTGGGGAGTTGAACAACACCGCGCGCACCGCCCTGTTCGAGACATTCCAACAGAAGTTCGTCGACGAGTGGGTGCCGATGTGGGTGCTGCACGCGTGGGCGACGCGCGACATGGTGCAGGCCAATATCGGCGGCTTCGACAAGGCGGCCGGCACGTGGTTCGGCTACGGCTGGTACACGAAGCAAGGGAAGTGGTTCTACACCGATAAGTGAGGTCAGCGAGGGCGCAGGCTCCCTCCTGTGTCCTCGGCGGCTGGTTGTGGCGAGAGCGGCGCAGTGATGCGCCGCTCTTGTCGTCCGGCGCGAGGTTGCGTGGACTGTGTCCGCGGCAGACGCTGGCGGCAGCCTCGAACGAGGGAGCCACAGCGATGCCAGGCACACTGACCCGCGCGTATAGCGATGGCCGCCTCATAGCGGAGGGCTTCCCACTCGCCGATGTGTCCGAGCAGCTGCGCGATCCGCAGGTGATCGTCTGGGTCGACCTCGAGAGCCCTACGAAAGCTGAGCTCGACCAGCTCGCCGGAGAGCTTGGGCTGCACGAGCTGGCAGTCGAGGACGCGCTGGGACGCCATCAGCGCCCGAAGCTCGATCACTACGACACGCACCTCTTCCTCTCGTTCCACGCGGTTGGCATCGACGGCGAGGGCGACCTAGTCGAGAGCGAGATCGACGCGTTCATCAACGTGCGCTGGCTCGTCACGGTGCGGAAGGACGCGGGCCTTGACCCCATGACGATGATGGCGCGATGGGATCGCTCGCCTGACCTCGCCAAACACAGCGTGAGCTTCCTGCTGTACGGACTCCTCGACACGGTCGTCGATGGTTACTTCGACGTGCTGCAAACGTTTGACGACTACTACGACGAGGTCAGCGAAGAGATCTTCTCGGAACGACCGCTGCCGCCCACGGGCCAACGCCGCTGGTTCCTGATGCGGCAGGCGCTCGTGCGCTTTCACCGTCTCGTTGTTCCGATGCGCGAGGCGGTCAGCGCGCTGATGCGGCGCGAGCAGGCCCTCGTTAGCGAGGAGCTGTACCCGTACTACCAGGATGTGTATGACCACGTGCTGCGCGTGAGCGAGTCGACCGAGGCGCTCCGCGACCTCGTCAGTACGATCGTCGAAACGAACCTGAGCCTGCGCGACTACCGGCAGAACCAGATCATGAAGCAGGTGACGAGTTGGGCCGCGATCATCGCGGTGCCGACGCTGATTACCGGCTTCTACGGGATGAACGTCCCATTCCCCGGTGAGGGGCAGCCGTGGGGCGTGGCGGTCGCGAGTGGCCTCGTGGTCACGGTATCGGGCGCGTTATACATGCTGTTCCGGCGCAGGGAATGGCTCTAGCGCCAGCAGTACGCACTCGACGACCACGGACCAAACCCGCCTGCTTCCTCGTAGATCGCGAGCGCCTGCTGCGCCTGGCCGAGCGCATCGCCGGGCACTGGCCCGTGGCCGAGCGATTGGAAGAGGCCGGTAGCGCCGCTCCAGCGGTTCCGTGCAGCCGTGTTCATGGTCGATTCGCACGAGGCGATGCGGATCGCTGTCGGGACGAGCTCGGGCGGCCAGGCCGCCTCGATCGCGGCGACGATGGTGCCGCTGTCTGCCGGGACTGGGGCGAGTGCCGAGGAGGCGACCGGCGCGGGCGTGGGGCGCGGCGTCTCGATGGGGGCTGCGACGACCGCCGCGCTCACGATGGTCGTAACGGCGGCTTCCTCAGTCGGCGCTGCCGTGGCGGTTGGTGACGGGGCAACCAACGCGGGGTTAGCGCTGAGCCGATCGAGCTCGGGCGGCGGTGCCGATGCGAGCGCTTCAGTGATTGGTTCGGCGGCGAGCACGAACGCACCGGCACCGCTAGCGATGCTCACGATGAGAGCGAGCAGTGCGATGCGCGCGCCGGTGCGGAGGGCTCGGGTCAGATGTTCGCGTGCGTTAGCCATGCGGGGCAGTGTGCATGGCGCTTCATGCCGGCCCAACGCCGGTAAGGCATACCCTCGCCACGGTCGGCCAGTGATTCAGGCGGTCATTGCGATGACCGGTTGCGATGTCAGGAATGCTCCCGAAATCACGGCTGCACGCGTTCGCGCACGCCTGAACGCAAGGTTGACCCGGTCGCGTGCGTCTGGGTGTCCACGTACACTGCGCGCGGTTCCACGAATCGCGAAGGGCATGCGTCATGCGCGTTGGGCTGATCTCGGACACCCACTTGCCGGCGATGGGGCCGATGCCCGAGGAGATTCGGCGTGCGTTTGCAGGTGTCGACATGATCCTGCACGCGGGCGACATCTACAGCTCAGAGTGCCTGGACTGGCTCGAAACGATCGCGCCGGTGACTGGCGTCGAGGTGGCCCCCGCGCCGGTGATCGGTGACCCGCGTGTGGTCGAGAAGCGGATCGTGGAGATCGAGGGCTACTCGATCGGGATGGTGCACGACCTCGCGATTGTCGGGGTGGATGAGATGCGACCAGGCGTGCTCGACCGCCATCCGCTGCCCGAGGGCCAGCTCGCGGTAAGGCTCGAGCAGTTCTTCGGTGTGCCGGTGCACGGTGCCGTCTTCGGCCACAGCCACTGGGAGCTCGCTGAGATGCACGAGGGCATCCTGCTCGTGAACCCTGGCTCCCCGACGCTGCCACATCAGCTGCGTCGCCTTGGGACCGTTGCGATCATGGACGTGACGCCCGAGGGGCTGCGCGGGGAGATCCTCGCGCTGAAGGACTTCGCGTAGCACGCTCAGGGAACTGCCTATGCAGTTTGTTTCACGTGAAACACTTGTTCTAATCTGATGATCAGTTCGGCTGCGACGTTCTGAGCACCGCCGGGGCTGCGGGCTCGGGTGGTGGCGCGCCGAGATCGGGGTCGCGCAGCTCGCGACGGAACGTGGCCAGGACGACGACGAACACGGCGCAGGCACCACTCCCGATGAGCATCGCGATAGGCGCGCCGAACGCGGCAGCCAGCGCGCCTGCGAGTGTGAAGCCGAGCGGCGGCACGCCTCCGG
>JBAXNX010000133.1:0-4707 GCA_037133575.1 Chloroflexota bacterium | reverse complement strand
GTGAACGCCCGCCAAAGTCCTTGCCGTCGAGGGCCTGAATGGCCTTCTTCGCGTCCTCATCCGCCATCTCGACGAAGCCGAAGCCGCGCGGGCGGCCGGTCTCGCGGTCCGTGGGGAGGGCGCACGAGAGCACCTCGCCGTGAGCGGCGAACAGCTCACGTACCTCCGCCTCGGTCGAGTTGAAGGAAAGATTTCCAACGTAAATTCGCTGAGTCAACGTCCACACTTCCAGCCGGAGATTAGGATACCGGCATCTAGCGCCGCAGTGGTGCGGCTGTTGGCGCTCAGGTACCGCGGGAACGTGTGAGACATACGTAGCGTCGAGGAAGAACTGAGACGCGAAGACTATAACACGCCTGTGTGCAGTATGGGAGCCCATCTCTCAAAGGTCCGCAAGCTCGGGTGGTGGGCCACGTTCATCGCCTTGACCTGGCCCGCCACAGACATCGAAAGCGTCGAGCAGGGCTCAAGCGCGTATAGTGCGTCATTATCTCGCCTCGCGGCGTACCGCGTCTGGCATGCCGAGGCGAGCCCCATGGGGTTGCCGTAAGTGAGGTCTCCTCGTGCTCGAACAAGCCCCTGCCGCTGACTGCTCGCATCACTGGATCCTGAGCGCTCCTCGCAAGGAGACGACGCAGGGCTCGTGCAAGTTCTGCGGGGCGACTCGCGACTTCACGGACGCGCTCAAGGCGCCCGCAGCGCGGCGAACGACTGTCAACAAGTCGTAGCGTGCTCCGTCGTGTCGATATAGCGATTTAGGAGGTCCGTCGTGGGAGACAAGAGCCCGAACAACAAGAACGCGAAGAAGCCGAAGAAGTCGACGCCGAAGCCGTCAGCGACTGCGGGACAGAAGTAGCCGCAGTTCGCACGTTTCGTTCGATCGTTCATACAGCCGTGGTTCACTCGCCAGCGTCCGCTTGCTGGCAGTGAATTCACGGCTGTGTCATACCCCGCTCCTCAGATAGCGGGGCTTCTCGCGTCTCAACCGTCAGGCACGCACCCCAGGGTCACGGGCGGAGAGATTGGGACCAGCCCGGCCAGAACGAGTAGTCGATGCGGTTCCAATCAGGGTGGTCCATTGCCGGCGAGTACGGGCCGAGATCGCGGCCGTCGACGGCGAGGCCGAGCGTCCTGCCTTTGTCGGTCCAGACATCGATGCCTGACTTACCGTCCCAGCTCCGTCGCTCATTCGGGCGCATCACGCCATCGAACTGCACCGTGCCGTCGACCGTGACTCGGACGCTGGTGTCCTCATGCGCGAGCAGCGACACCGTGACGTGGCCCGGTGCTGGCGTCGCGAGCGCCTGCTGCGCGGACGGTGTCGGTGAGCCAGGCGACGTAGGCATCGAGCGAAGCGCGAAGACGATCCCCCCAACGACCGCGAGCGAGAGACACGCATAGAGCGCCACGAGCACCGGGCGCGGCGGCATCGATCGTGGACCGGCAGTCTCAGTCGTGCGGCGCCTTCTCGGACGGGCGATCGTTGCAGACTCGAGCGGGGCGCTCACGGCCTCGGAAGCGACGGGTGCGGGGCGAGGTGCTTCGAGTGGTGGCGCTACGTCGCGCTGCGGGATGCGGGCGGGAAGCGCTGAGGCGACCGCGGGCATCGTGCGCGCTCGCAGCTCGGCTCGGAGCGCGCGCACGGTGATCAAGACGAAGCCGTAGAGCCCGAGCACGATCAGCAGTCGGATCGCGAGCAGGATCAGCGGCCAGCCGGGCTCGATCATCGAAGGCCTACCGTCAGAGGTCGCGAGACCTCACCCCTATCATTGGCACATGCAGTGTTGCACGGCCCCCGAGAGCACCGCGGAGTGAGCACAGCCGCGGCAATGCCGCGCTACGCGCTGCCTCGTCGCTACGCATTGGCGCTGGCAACGATCCCCGCCGTGCTGATCGTGGCAGCCCCCACCGCAGTCGCGTTCGCTGCCGGACCTCGTCCGTCGTGGCTCACCGGACACGTCTTGTTGCTCGTGGTGGGGTTGCTCCCACTGGTGACGCCGGCGCTGATGCGCGCGCTGGGCACCTCGTGGGATGCGTTGTTGCTCTCGCCCGTTTGGATGCTCTGTGCGCTCGGGCTCACGGTCGTCGCGCGGGTGCAGCCGCAGCTCGTGGACACGCAGGCGCTCTGGGTGCTGGTGGGGTGGACGATCTTCCTCGCGCTGGTCGGGGTGCCACCACTGCTGCGATGGATCCGACGCTTCCGCGTGGCGTGGCTTGTAATTGCGCTGCTCGCAGTGCTCGCGACGCTGATCCTCGGCTCCGACGTGAACGGGAGCGGCACACGGATCTGGCTGCAGGTCGCGGGCGTTTCCGTGCAGCCTGGCGAGGTACTGCGCATCGCGTTCGTGATCTTCCTCGCCGGCGCGCTGGCGAAGCGATCGCATGTGCTCAGCGGTGAGCGTCGATGGCGCGGGCGATGGTCGATTCCGCCGTGGCGCGCCTGGTGGCCGCTGCTGGGTGCGGTCGGCCTCAGCTGCCTCGCGATGGGCGCGCAGCGAGACTTTGGGCCGGCGCTGCTATCGGGCGCGGTGTTCCTCGGGATGCTGTACGTGGCAACCGGCCGCCGTGACGTGATCGCGATGCTGGCCGTTGGCTTCGTGATCGCCGCGGTCGGCGGTGTGCTCGTTTCCGCGCACGTGCAGACGCGCCTGACCGCGTGGATCGATCCGTGGGTCGATCCACGCGGCATCGGCTATCAGTCGCTGCAGGCCATCGGCGGGTTCGTGGTCGGCGGCATCACCGGCAGCGGACCGGGCTTTGGGGCACCGGGCCTGATTCCAGCCGCCCATACCGACTATCCACTCGCGGTGATCGCCGAGGAGTGGGGCCTGCTCGGATCGCTTGCGACGGTGCTCGTATATGGGCTGTTCGTACTGCGCGGCGTGACGCGCGCTCAGTTCGCGACCACCCGCTTCGAGCTGTTACTTGGCACCGGGCTGGCCTTGAACTTCGGGCTGCAGACGATCCTCGTGACAGCAGGCGTGCTGCGGTTGCTGCCGCTGACCGGCGTGACGAGCCCGTTCGTGAGCTATGGCGGCAGCTCGATGCTCACGAGCTGGGCAGCACTCGCGCTGCTCACACGCGTGGGGGCTGCACCGTCCTCGACACTCTCGACCGACGTGAGTGGCGCGGTGCGCCGCGCACAGCGCGTGGGCTTGATGTTGCTCGCGGGCTTTGGCGTGATCGCACTCGGGCTAGGCTACTGGCAGGTGGCGCGGACCGACCTTGCGCGTGACCCGCGCGTCGCCGGCGAACGACTGAACCTCGAGGCAGCGCGCGTCGAGCGCGGTCGGCTCCTCGACCGCAACGGCGTGGTGCTCGCGGAGACGGTGATCGGGCCTGGCGGGCCGGTGCGGCAGTACAGCGATCCGAGCGCGGTGCACGTCCTCGGCTTCAGCTCGCCTCGAGTTGGGGCGATGGGCGCGGAGGCAGTGGCCGCAGACCAACTCACAGGGCGAACCGCTGCCTCGCTTGCGGACTCGTTCCGCGATCTGTTGCACGAGCCGCGTTCCGGCCCGGACGTGCGCGTGACGCTCGACGAGCGATTGCAGAAGGTGGCGGCGCAGGCGATGGGCAACGCGCCAGGCGCCACGATCGCACTCGCCCCCCACACGGGCGAGATCCTCGCGCTCGTCAGCAATCCGACGTTCAACCCGAACTTCGGCGAGGAGGAATGGAATCGGCTGCGCAGCGATGCGCGGAGCCCGCTGTTGAACCGCGCCACGCAGGGCCTCTACACGCCGGGGTCGACGTTCAAGACCGTCACCCTCGCCGCAGCGGTCGAGGCAGGACTCGTGAAGCCGGACGATCCCGCGACCTGTCCCGCGCAGGTGCTCATCGAGGGCACGAAGGTCACGAGCAACAACGAGCCGCCCGGCAAGCACACGACCACGGTCGCGCAGGCCTACGCGTACTCATGCAACACGTTCTTCGCACAGCTGGGCGTGCGAGTCGGGGAGACGCGCTTCCGCGCGATGGCCGAGGCGATGGGACTGACGACGGCACCACCGTTCGAGCTGCCGACGATCGCGGGACGGTTGAACTCGGACGCTGCGTTTCTCTCGTCCTCGGGAGGCCTGGCGGCCTCGGCGTACGGGCAGGGGCAGTTGCAGATGAGTCCACTTGGACTGGCACTGGCGACGGCGTCGATCGCGAACGGCGGCGTCGTCCCGCGGCCTCGATTCATGCTCGATGGCACGCCCGCAGCGTGGCGCACAGCGATGTCGCCAAACACTGCGCGACTGATGACACAGATGATGGTGCTCGGCACGACGGACGGGTGGGCTGCGACTGCGGCGATCCCAGGCGTCGCGGTCGCAGCGAAGACCGGATCGGCCGAGGTCGCGCCGGGAGAGTCATCGGATGCGCTGTTCATCGCGTTCGCGCCAGCAGGGGCGCCGACGATCGCGGTCGTGGTGGTGAAGGAGCGCGGCGGCGCGGGCTCCACACAGGCCGGCCCCGTAGCACGCGCCGTGATCGATGGCTGGCTGAAGATCACGACTCAGCACTAACCGCAGGCTCACGAGCATGGGATCCCTCGGACGCTACACTGCCCCGGATGCGCACGATTATTGAGCTCAACGGCTACGCGGAGGGCGAAGGCGACCGACTGTCGTTTCGTCCGATTCCCGATGAGATTCGCGTGCGCACGCTGCCAACGACGGTGGTGCTGCGCGCAGTCTGGCGCGCCGAACCTGGGGATGATGA
>JBAXNX010000132.1:0-4730 GCA_037133575.1 Chloroflexota bacterium | reverse complement strand
CGCGCGATGGCGCTGGAAGAAGTGCGACTGCGTGACTGGTTCCGCGTGGTGCGGCGGGAGATCCTGATCGGCCTCGGGCTGGGATCGATGCTGTGCGTGATCGGCTTCGGGCGGATCTCGTTGTGGGAGTGGCTGTTCCATTCGTACGGCGGGCACTACCTCGCGCTCGCGGCAACCGTGGCGCTGAGCCTCATTGGTGTCGTGACGTGGGGGACGCTGAGTGGGTCGGCGCTGCCGATGGTGCTGCGCAAGGCCGGGTTCGACCCTGCAAACGCCTCGGCACCATTCGTGGCGACGCTGTGCGACGTGACGGGGCTGGTGATCTACTTCTCGATCGCGAAGATGCTGCTGCTGCCGTCGCTCGGCGTCAGGTAGCTAGCTGAGCAGCGTCAGTTCAGCAGGGACCTCGCGGCACCGTAGGCGGCGAGGACTGAGGTGGCGACGAGCATCGCCATCGACAGTCGCCAGAACCAGTGCTCGCTCAGGTGGGGGCGCAGCAGGCGACCTCCAACGATGCCGAGCACGAGGCCGGGGAGTGCGACAGCCGCGTCGCGCAGCACCTCGAGCGTGAGGATGCCGGCGGGTATGGCGAGCAGGGTGGCGGGGATGCCAAGCCAGAAGAAGTACGCGTAGAGCCTTGCGCGGATGCGCTCGGCGCCGCCGCCGATGTAGTGCTGGTACAGCACGACGGGCGGGCCGCCCATGGAGATGGCTGCGCGGATGGCGCCGCCAATGAAGCCGACGGTGGCCTGAGGGAGCGCTCGGTCTGGCCTCGGCGGTCGGTCGTGGCCGCTGCCGCCGGCGAGTGTGAGCACGGCGGTGGTGAGCACGGAGATGGCGACGGCGAGGCGCAGCCAGGTCTCGTCGAGGCGCAGCAGCAGCAGGATGCCGAGTGGGGTGCCGACGAGCGCGCCGATGACGAGCGGGGCGATCGAGCGGAGGGAGGCGCGCGGGCGCTGCTCGAGGTAGAGGCCGGCGCCCATGATGGTGCCGAGGACGAGCGAGACGGCCACGGCATGCCTCGGCGCGACGATGAGGGCAGCCGCGGGCACGAACATGACGGCGAAGCCGAAGCCGAGGACGGCTTCGATGAGGGTGCCGACGAGCGTGAGCAGCGCGAGCGCGAGCGTGACCTGCATGGGCCGCGGGCCCTCCTCGCCCATCAGTTTGTCTCGATCTCTGTGGTCTTGAAAGTACCTCGTGATTGCGGTGGTCGCTGTCGGACGGCTCGGCTTCGCCCGAGGCCGGGCGCGGTGGGCCGCGCAGCGGCCCCGCGCTGGACAGTGTTTCGCCCACCTCCCGCCTTTGTGCGAGGGCTGCGCCCTCGCGCTCCTGCTCGGAGGCTCAGCGGGGCTTCGCCCCCTGATCCCTCGGAGTCGTCGGCTGATGTCGCATCGGGCAGTGACAGCCCGTGTCCGCACACATCGAGCCTCGGCGTGCGCTGCACTGCGGGTGCCGTGTGCAGGCACACCTCGGACGTGGCATGTGGGGCGGAGCGACGCAGCCCGTGCGAGCGCGTTGGGGAATCGAAGCTGGGTTATGCGGGCTGTTCCCGATGTGGAGGCGTGTAGCGGCTCGCCAGCATAGGTGGCATGACGAACTCGCACGCCTCGCAGCACGCGGCCTTTGGGCGATCGCTCAAGCAGATGTCACTTGGTGCGGACGACACCATTCATTGGGGTTGCTCGATGAAGGGGTGGAACTGCTGCGTCGACAAGGGCATCGTGGTGCGGCCGTACGACATGGTGCGGCTGCGGCATGCGGTGTCGAAGCCGGCGCACGAGATCACCTCGGACAACACGGTGACGTTCGCGTGGCATGGGCCGACGGGCGCGCTCGTGGGTTCGTTGGCGCATAAGCCGTACGAGGGCGAGCACGTGGCGTGCACGTTCTATGACGAGATCACGAACCTGAGCGCGGCGCGAATGCGTGAGGAGGACCCGGAGCGGTTCGCCTCGATGCCACTCACGGTGCAGCGTGCGGCGGATGCCACCGCGAGCAATGAGTACCGCGTGGCGGGACTGTGCCAGGCGCACCACAACCGTCCCGAGGTGTGCCGTGCATTCCCGTTCCAGCGTGAGACCAGCGTCGATGACGCTGGCGTGACCACCGAGCACGGGATGATGCGCGTGAACGCGTGCGGATCGTGCGCGCTCTCGACGCCGACGACGCCTCGACAGACGGTCGAGAGCGAAGACATTGGTGAGTACTGGCGTGCGCACGACGTGTTCAACTCGGTCGCGGCGTACTTCCGCTCGCGCGGCGCGGCGAAGCCAGACGTCGAGTTGCCTCAGATGGGGGGGTACCAGGCGCTGCCGATCAGCGACGTGGAGCTCGCGGAGCTGTGGGGCGCGATGTACCTCGCCGACCGCGACGTGACCGTCGTGGAGCAGCACGCCGAGCAGTGGCGTGCGGAGCTCGATGTTGACGGTGACCGGGCGATCTATCTGGCGGTGATGGAGCATGCGCTCGACCGCGTCGATGCTGCGGTGGCGGCGTCGGGACTCGCGCTCGAGCAGCTTGGGGTATCGGGACACGCGCCGTTGGCTCGACCGAACATCGAGGTGATGCTCGACCCGGCGCGACCGTTCCTCATGCTGCAAGCAGTCGCGTAGCTCGAACGTTTCGGCCAACTCGAACTATCCAGATGGCAACGAAGCCCCCGGCAGTTGCCGGGGGCTTCGTTTTTCAACCCCTCGCCCAAGGACGAGGGAGAGCTACTACATGCGCTGGAGCAGCGTGGTGACGACCTGCGCCGAGCTGTTGGCCTGCGACAGGACGGACACACCAGCCTGCTGCATGATCTGCGCCGACACCAGTCGGGTCGACACTTCAGCGATGTCCGCGTCGCGGATGCGCGACTCAGACGCCGACAGGTTCTCAGCGGCGACACCAAGGCTGTTAATCGCAGCCTCGATCTGGTTCTGCGCCGCACCGAACTTGGCGCGCTGGGTGCTCACGTCCTGGATGGCCTGGTCGACCGAGCCCAGCAGCGTGTTGGCCTTCGCCACCGTCGACACCGAGGTGTTGTCGGTGATGAGGATGCCGATCTGCGAACCGCCAGTGCCGATCGCGGCCGACTGCATGTTCGCGTACGACACGTTGATCGTGTCAGTCGCCTGCGCGCCGACCTGGTAGGTCGCCGTGCCAGAGCCAGCGGCCGTGATGATGGTCTTGGTGGTGAGGTCGGTACCGATGTCCGTCGCGGTCTTCGCGGCGGCACCGACGATGGTGATGCTGGCCTGGAGGGCACCGGTGAAGGTGATGGTCTCCTGACCAGTCGCACCGATCGCGGCGATCGTCGAGTCGACCGAGGTCGTGCCATCGGACAGCCGCAGCACCGTCGCGCTGACCTTCGTCAGCGTGTAGGTCGTGCCAGCCTTGAGCTTGCTGACGTCGATGTTCGAGATCGAGGCCGTTGCGACGGTGTTCATCGCGAGACCGACCACCGCAGTGCCCGTGCCGCCGTCCGTGGTCGAGAGTGCACCAGTGAGCAGCGCCAGGCCGTTGAACTTGGTGCGGCTCGCGGTGTTGTCGATCTCGTTCTTCAGGGTCAGCATCTCTTCGCCGATGGCCGTGCGGTCCGAGGCGCCGAGCGTGCTGTTACCAGCCTGCACCGACAGCTCGCGCATGCGCTGGAGCATCGAGGTGACCTCGTTCAGCGCACCTTCAGCGGTCTGCAGCATCGAGATGCCGTCCTGCGCGTTGCGGGAACCCTGGTTGAGGCCTCGCACCTGCGAACGCAGCTTCTCGCTAATGGCCAGACCAGCGGCGTCGTCGGCGGCGCGGTTGATGCGCAGACCGGACGACAACTGCTCGAGGGCCTTGCCCATCTTGCCGCCCGTGATGCCCAGGTTGCGCTGAGCGTTCAGGGCCTGCGTGTTCGTGTTGATGACCAGAGGCATTGTGTTGGACTCCCTTGTCCCATAGACCCACGGCATCCGTGCCGGGGCGCTGCGTCAGCGAACCCCTCGCCAACAGTGGGGAGGATCCCCTAGGTGGAACCTCACGGAAATCATCGGCAGGCGTCGCAGACGCCGTAGGGGTTTCGCGCCGAAGTTGTGCGGGATTTGGTGGTGGGATGCGCGTTGAATCTGTCACCCTGCAGAAGTGCAGAGCGACTGCCGATAGTGACGAGAGAGCGCAGTAGCGCGAGAGGGCCACGGATATGGCTTTCGGACTTGAGGAGCTCACCGTCGCTGCAGTGATGTCGTCACCGGTGGTGACGATCGAGGCCGAGGCGTCTTTACTCACGGCACGCGATCTGCTGCATACGCGTGGTGTGCATCACCTCTTGATCCTGATTGAGGGGAAGCCGGTCGCGGTGGTGTCAGACCGCGATGTGCTGCGGGCGCTTTCGCCGTTCCTCGGGACGATCGGGGAGCAGCCTCGTGACAGTCATACGTTGCTGAAGCCGGTGTTCCAGGTGGCGACGTATCACCCGACGACGATTGGGCCTGAGGCGAGTGTGCTGGAGGCAGCGTCGACGCTGATCGACCGACATATCTCGTGCCTGCCGGTCGTGGATGAGCGCGGACTGGTGATTGGGATCGTCACCTCGAACGATCTGATGCGAGGCCTGCTGTCGTCGGCGCTGCCGGATCGTGAGGCTTCGCCTCTTTCCGCCCAGTAGCTTGCCTCGATCTCTGAGGTCTTGAGCGGTCGAGTTCGTGCCGTGCTTGCTGCGGGACGGCTCGGCTTGCGCCGAGGCCGGGCGCGGTGGGCCGCTT
>JBAXNX010000131.1:0-4744 GCA_037133575.1 Chloroflexota bacterium | reverse complement strand
AGCACGGTCATCAGCACGGCCGATGCGACCGCGAGCGCAACGGTCGCGACGAACAGCTGCTTCCGAGGCATGACGCGCAGCCCGAGCACGAGCACCGGCGGCCACAGCAGGTAGAACTGCTCCTCGACCGCGAGCGACCAGAGGTGACGCAGCAGCGATGGCGCGGTGATGGTCTCGAAGTACGGCATGTTGGCGAAGACGAGGTACCAGTTGGAGGCGTAGCCGAGCGCCGCGACGGCCTCGCCACGCATCGGGGCCATGCGCTCTGGGAAGAACAGCGCGGTCATGCCGAGCACGACGAGGATGAACGCCGCCGCCGCCGGCATCAGGCGACGAACACGCCGCCACCAGAAGGAGCGCAGGTCGATCGAACCGCGCGCCTGCCACTCATCGAGCAGTCCGAGCGTGATTACATAGCCGGAGATGACGAAGAAGAGGTCGACGCCGAGGAATCCGCCAGGAAACCGCCGTTCGTCGAGGTGATAGGCGAAGACAGCGAGGACAGCAAGCGCGCGAAGACCATCCAGGGCGGGAATATAGAACTGCCGCCGATATGGCATCGTGCCCCACTCACCCCGCTCCGCGGAAGTGTACACAGTCACATGCCTTCATTCGCCCCTGATGGGGAGTCAGGAGGGATGTTTTCTGTATGAACGCATACTCGCTCATCTCATCTCTGGTTGCACGCATCAGATCGAGGAGCGTGACCGAGTTGTCGTGCTCGGCGAGAATTGGTTAGACGAGTCCGCAAGGCGCACATCGCGCGAGTGCTGATCTCGACATGAAGGATGGCGGTCACACGTGTGGATCTTCGACCGCGAGCACTCCGAGGTGCGCTTCGCAGCGCAGCACCTCATGGTCGCCACCGTGCATGGGCGCTTCACGTCGTTCGACGCTGAAGTGAACCTCGATCCAGAGCACGCAGCGCGCTCACACGTGCACGCGACGATCGCTGCAGCGAGCCTCGACACCGGCAACGCAGACCGAGATGACCATTTACGGTCCGCGGACTTCCTCGACGTGACCAATTACCCCACGATCGAGTTCACCAGCACGCAGATCGCGCAGGTTGGCCCAGACTCGTTCTGGGTGCGCGGTGACCTCTCAATCCACGGCATCACGCGCGAGGTCACGCTGCGCGGTCGCTTCACGCTGCCCGTCGAAGAGCTCGCGACGACCGAGGCTGTGCGCTTCACGATGGCAGCCGAGGTGAACCGCGAGGACTTCGGCCTGACCTTCAACGACGCGGTCGAGGCGGTCGGCATCCTCGTCGGCCGCGCGATCACGATCACCATCGACGCCGCGATCCGCCGCGCGCCCGAGCCGGTCGGTACCCCAGGAGCCACTGCGCTCGGCTAGACTCCGGCGATGACGATTGTTGCAGCACTCGGGCTCGCGCTCGTGGCATTTGTGGCTGGTGCGGTCAATGCTGTGGCCGGTGGCGGGTCACTGATCTCGTTCCCCGCGCTGCTCGCCTTCGGGCTGCCGGCGAAGATGGCGAACGTCACCAATACCGTCGCGCTGTGGCCTGGTTATGTCGGCGGCACGCTCGGCTATCGGGCGCTGCTCACCTCGCAAGGCCGAGTCCTGGCGTCACTCACGATCTCGAGCGTGCTCGGGGCATTCGCCGGCGCGGCGATCCTGCTGCTCACGAGCGAGGCTGCGTTCCGCGTCGTCGTGCCCTACCTCGTGCTGTTCGCTGCGGTGCTGCTGGCGTTTCAGACGAAGCTCAGCGCGCTCGTGGCGAAGCTGCGGCGCGCCTGGACCCCGGACAATGCCGTCCCGGCCGACGCGCACCCGGTGATCTTCCTGCTCGGGGCGTACGGCTCGTACTTCGGTGCAGGGCTGGGCACGATGACGCTCGCTGCGCTGAGCATCCTGCTCCCCGATGACCTCCAGCGCTCGAACGCGCTCAAGAGTGCGCTCTCGCTCGTGATCAACGCGGTCGCGGTGCTTGTCTTCATCTTCTCCGGCCTCGTCGCCTGGCTTCCCGCCCTGATCATGGCCGCAGCCGCCCTCGCCGGCGGCTACGCGGGCGTGCACTTTGCGAGGCGGCTCAGCGCGCGGCTACTCAAGGCGGTCGTCGTTGGCTATAGCCTGGCCGTCGCGTTCGTGCTCTTCGGCCGGCTGTACGCCCCTGACTTCGCGGCCAGCCCCCTCTATGTGCTCGCGTTGACGCTCGGCATCGCCGCCACGGCCGCGATGTACGTGCTCACGGCGCCCGCGCGGGCTGCGGTGGCGCCGAGCCCGGCTCGATAGCTCGTCCCGCGCGCCCATCCGGCGTAGACGCTCGCGGCACGCCTCGGTAGGCTAGGCCTTGCCTCGATGGCTGTCTGATAGAGGTCATTCGCGGTCGGTGCAGACCGATTTCCGAGGAGACGAAGCCCGTGACCTTTGTCATTACTCAGCCGTGCATCGACACGACCGACCAGGCCTGTGTCGAGGTGTGCCCGGTGGATTGCATCCACTTCGAAGAGGGCACCGACAAGATGCTCTACATCAACCCCGCGGAGTGCATCGACTGCGGTGCGTGCCAGCCGGCATGCCCCGTCACAGCGATCTTCCCGGAGGCTGATGTTCCGGCTGAGTCGCAGCAGTTCATCGCGATCAACGCGAACTGGTACACCGACCCGGTCGCGGCTCGCGCCCAGGTCGGTGGCGCCCCTGCGGCGCCCGCCGCTCCGGCTGCGGCACCTGCTGCCGCCCCCGCTGCTGCGGCCGAGTCCACTACATCCACATCTGGGGCGACCGAGGCAGCACCAGCCGCTGCTGCTACTGCGGCACCCGCCGCTGCTGCACCGAGCGCTGTCATGGTCTCGCGTAGCTCTCAGGTCTCCGCACTCGAGGACGCACACCACGGCAACTCGCCGATCGTGCCGGTCTACAACCTGCCGTCGCCGTTCGGCTTCGCCATGCTGCTCGGCATCATCGCCGGCTTCATCCTGATCTACATGCTGCCTGGGCCGACGCTGATCCACCTGCCGGCCTACAAGTTCCAGTTGCCGATCGGCCCCGAGTTCGTCTCGGACGGTGCGGTGCGCGCAGGCAACGTGTTCGGCACGCTGCTCGTGCTGTTCTTCCTCGGCGGCTTCCTGCAGAGCCAGATCAGCGAGTGGAGCCTGTTCGCCTCCTCGCACGACCGGACGACGAACAGCTGGCGCCACGGCTACACCATCTGGCGCCGTGGCGAGGAATCCCGCCGCTTCGACCAGGAGCGCGCGGTGAAGGCCCTCGCGGAGACGCGCTTCGCGTTCCCGACGATGGACCACCCGGACTACCGCACCCACGTGAACGTGCCGAACCCGGAGCTGGCGCTCGAGTTCGGCGGTGGCGGCGGCGAGAAGGTCTACCCGGACATCCTCGTCGTGCAGTACCCAGGCAACTACCCGGTGATGGTCGCCCAGGTTGAGACTGGCGAGACCGTCACCCGCGACCAGGCCAAGCGCGTCTGGAAGCAGCTCGAGAGCGAAGAGGCTCCGCTGTTCATCTACGTGCCGTCTGGCTACGGCGCGGTGGCGAAGGACTACGCGAAGGCGGCGGGCATCAAGCACGCCACGATTCGCACCTGGGCTCGCCAGCCCGAGGGAGTCCTCGTCCGCGAGGTCTAACAGACCGACATTCGGCTACAGATACAACGAGGGCGCGCCGCAAGGCGCGCCCTCGTCATGTCGCATGCCGGGGGGCGAACTGGCATGCGGCGGTCTGCAGCGGCATAGCTGCTCTTCGCTCAGCTCCTAGAAAACGTGAGTGTGCGAACTCAGAGGCTCGAGACATCACTGCGCTCGAGCAAGCTCGAACTAGGCTGCGCGGCGCCTCGGAGCGACCGCGTGCTGGATGAACGACGAGCCGGCCGGCGTGACCAGCCGAATTGGCCGCTCCCCGCCACCGAGCGTGTCGCGCACCCACTGCTGGAGCAGCACGACAGCCGCCCCACCCACCATGACGCCGAGGACCAAAGTAAACATCATTGTCGGAGACCCCCTCCGCGAGGCAGAACACTTGTGCGCCTCAATGCCGAAAGACTAGAACGCCCGTGCTATCCCTGTCAAGAGCCATTCCGGCCTCTCCGCCGGTAGGCTACGAGCCATGGCCGAGATTACGAATATCTTGCTGATCGGCCCGTCCGGCGTCGGGAAATCCACGCTGCTCGCCCGGGTGGTCGAGCGCCTGTCCCCAACTCGGACGATTCGAGGCTTCATCAGCACATCGGTCTGGGACGGTGACACGCGACTCGGCTGGCGGACTGACGCGTGTGATGGCAGCGACGGCGGCATGTTCGCCACTCGCGAGATGGAGTCGGAGTTCCGCATGGGGCCGTACGGCTGCGACATGACGTTGTTCGAGCGCATCGCGCTCGCGCAACTGACGCCGCTCGATCCATCGGTGCTCTACATCGTCGATGAGTTCGGCTTCGCGCCCGAGTGGTCGGAGTCGGCACACGCGGCACATCTCGCGGTACTCGATTCGTCAGCGCCGGTGCTTGGCATCGTTCGCTACCGCGACGACGGTCGCACGCCATTCGCGGAGCAAGTGAAGCGCCGCGACGACGTCGAGTTGATCGAGGTCAACCTCGAGAACCGCGATGCGTTAGTCGACGTGTTGGTCGAGCGGTTCAGACCGAGAAGCCGCTGACGCTCTCCTGGCTGACCGCGCCGAAGAACCTTGCGACGAGACCGGGGCGTTCGACGGGCTGCGGCTGCGCTGCGACCTTTTCGATGAGCGAGTAGACCTCGACCTGGAGGCG
>JBAXNX010000130.1:0-4844 GCA_037133575.1 Chloroflexota bacterium | reverse complement strand
GGCGTTCACGGGCAGGGGCCTGAGCGTCGCGGCGACGAACTTGACGACGGGCAGCGGGCTGTCAGTGACTAACGCGGGCACTGGCCTGACCGGTGCTGGCAACATCTTGCTCGTGAGCACCGGGTCGACCGGTGCAGTGACCAACGGCCTCGCGAGGTTCAACTTCACCGGTGCGTACACCGGCAACGGCTTGCAGGTGGACAGCGCAACGGCGACGGGCACCGGGGTAGCCGTGAACACGTCGGCGCTGAGTTCCGGGACCGGGCTGTCGGTGACGACGAACGGCGGCGGTGCGTTCACGAGCGGCGATGTGTTGTCGGTGACCGGCAGCAACACGACGGCAGCGAACGTGACGGGCAGCGCGCTGCTGGTGACTTCGAACTCGGCGGGTGCAGTGACCAACGGCCTCGCGCGCTTCAACTTCACGGGTGCTCACACGAACAACGGTCTCCAGATCGACGATGCAACAGCCACGGGCAGCGCAGTGGTGATCAATACATCGGCACTCAGCTCCGGGACCGGGCTGTCTGTGACGACCAATGGTGGTGGCGCCTTCACGAGTGGCAATGTGCTGTCGGTGACGGGCAGCAACACGACGGCGGCGAACGTGACGGGCAGTGCGCTGTTGGTGACCTCGAACTCGACTGGCGCGACGACGAACGGTCTTGCGCGGTTCAACTTCACCGGCGCGCACACGAATAACGGTCTGCAGGTCGACGACGCCACCGCGACCGGCAAGGGTGTGCAGATCAACACCAACAGCGTCACCACTGGCACGGGCGTCGAGATTAACGCGAACGCGCTGACGTCCGGCGTGGGTCTTCGCGTGCAGACAACGATCAACAGCGCGAACACTGGCTTCGCGTTCTCAGCGCTGGCCAAGGGCGCCGGCGCCACGGCAAACGTCACTGCAGCCGCGGTGATCGGGAACTTCTCGACGCTGAATACAGCCTCGAACGTTGTTCTGCGACTGGCGACTGGAGCCGTGAACACCAGCACGACCGCTCGTTATATCCAGTTCTATTCTGCGGCGTCGTCGGAGACGAATGGCACCGGCTCCGGGAACATTCGCCAGAACAACGCTGGTACGGTCGCGTACACGACCGCTGGTGCGGACTTTGGGGAGTGGTTCAGCCTTGCTGAGTCAGCAGAGGTTGGCCACCTCGTCTCGCTCGGGGCACGCGGGCCGCACAAGGCTGTGGCGGGTGAGTCGCTCCTCGGTGCCGTCTCTGACACTGCCGGATTCATCGGTAACGAGCGCGATGATCAGCGCCCGAACGAGCAGGTGGTCGGACTCGCCGGTCGGGTGCGCACGTTCGTGAGCACCGAGAACGGCCCGATCGCCATCGGTGACCGCGTCACCGCCTCATCCGTGCCGGGTGTCGGCATGAAGGCGACCGGGGCGGCCTCGGTGGTTGGTGTGGCGCTTGAGGCCTACGATGGCAAGGCGCCGGCTCGCATCTCTGTGACGATGCAGCCGTCGTACTACATGCCGGTGGGCGCCGCGGCGCAGGGAGAAGTCGGCATCGGGAAGTTCACCAGTCTCCTGGTTTCCGGGAAGGCGACCATCGGGTCGCTGGACGTGCGCGACGCCGTGAGCACCTCGGCGGTACACATCGCGCTCCCCGGCAACACCTCGACCGGCCCCGGTCTGCTGATCGACACGGGCGCGACCGCCTTCACGGGCACGCTGCTCGACATTCAGATCGCCGGGGTCTCCAAGTTCAAGGTCACCGAGGCCGGCACGATCATCGGTGGCGGCACCCCCATCCGGGTGATCGAGGCTGGTACGTGTGCCCTCGACCTCACATCGACCTCGAGCGGGTTGTGCGGCGTCACGCAGCTCAAGGGCATCACCGCCACCAACCTCGAGACGACCGACGCGATCAGCGTGAACCTTGGAACGGTGACGACCGGCGGCACGCCGCAGGCTTGTAGCGTCAGCGAGATCGCGGCCGGCAAGAGCTTCCAGATCACCTGTGCCGCGCCGATCGGCGCGAAGGTGACGTTCAACGTGGGGATCATCCGCCACTAGGCGGCGGACGAGTCAGAGGGGCGCCATGTTTACTCCATCGTCGGGACCCGGCCGACCGCCGCAGTCGTCGCAGCCGTCTGACTGGCCGGCTGGATCGACGCCGCCTGAGGCGCCGCGTCCCGCTGGTGACGACAACATCGCGGTGGCGATCCCGACTCGGACGATTCGCCGCATCGGCATGGCTGTCGGCGCGGTTATCGTGCTCGGGCTGCTGGTGGTGGGGTTCCTCAACCGTGGCGCGATCGGCTCGAAGCTCGGTGGTGGGCTCGCCGGCCAGATCGACTCGAAGTCGTACCAGGCGGTGTTTCTCGTCGGCTCGCAGGTCTACTTCGGCCACCTGCACCAGAGCGGTAGCGTCTACCTGCTGAGCGACGTCTATTACATCGCCGACGGCGGCGCGAGTGCCGACTCGAGCCAGCCTCGAGGTCAGCTGGTGAAGCGCGGCAGTGAGATCCATGGCCCGCGTGCCCCGATGGTGATCCCCACCGCGCAACTGCTCTTCATCGAGAACATGCGAGACGATTCTGACGTCGTGCGCGCGATCACCGCCTCGAAGGCGTCCGGCGGCGTGCCGAATGCACCCTCGAACGCCCCGCCTGCGGCGACGCAGCCGCCGGCGACCGCGACGCCCACCCGGACGGCGACGCCCGGCGCGAGCCTGACGCCGACGCCGCAGGCGCCGGTCGCCACGCCGACGGTGCTTCGGTAGTTCGAGTGGAGCGACTGAGCGCTGTGTTGCGAGCGCTGCGCAACCCGGCGCTTGCGCTGGTGGTTGTCGCCGCGAGCTTCGCGTTCGTGCAGTGGTGGGACTTTCGCCTGCCCTCGCTCGGCGCGAAGCGCTATCAGGCTGTGTTCCTGACGAGCGGTCAGATCTACTTTGGGCACTACTTCGACCGTCTCGGTTCCTACGCGCGGGTCGATGACGTCTTCTATGTGCAGTCGGCACCGCAGAACCCGGCGAATCCTGACGCTCCGGCGCAGAGCAAGCTGATCGCACGTGGCAACGAGGTGCACCAGCCGCTCCCGCGCATCCTGGTCGCAAAGGACGCGATTCTCTTCGTCGAGGACCTCAAGGCCGATTCGCCGGTGGCCCAGTTCATGAACCAGAACGCCCGATGAGCGCATCCCCCGCAGCACGGTGGAACCGCCTCGCGCGCCTCGATCGAGGTTGGCTGCTGCGCTGGGTCGCCTTGCCTGCACTTGTCGGCGGTATCGTGTCGCCATTCTTCGACCTCACGGCGCTGCCGATCGTGGGCCCTGAGCGCCTCAGCGCGGTGTTCCTCACTGACGGCAGTGCGTACTACGGCCATCTCCAGCAGACGCTGGGCGCCTCGAGCGTGACGTTGCACGAGGCGTATTACTTCCAGCAGGCGCCCAACAACACCGGCCTGCAGGTCGCGCTCGTCCGTCGGGGTACTGAGCTGCACGACCCGGCTGACGGCATGCGCATCCGCGTCGAGAAGATCCTTGCGATCGAGCGCGTTGGCGCTCACTCGACGGTCGCACAGGCGATCGCGGCCGACCGCATGCTGGGCGGCGCTCGATGATGCGTATCGTGATCCCCCGCTCGCGCGTGCGCCAGCTCTGGCGTCGCGTCGCGCTTGGCCTCGTGGCCGTCGTCGCGCTCGCGCTGTACCTGATCCCGACGACGCATCATGCGATTGAGTACTGGTGGGAACCGCGCCCCGCGCCCGATACGACAACGCTCGAGACGCAGCGTGTGACCGCAGAGGATGCCATGGCTCGAGCCTTCGCGAAGGGCTCCGGTCAGCTCGCCTCCGCCCGCGCGCTCACGCTGCCGATCGGCGCAACCGAGGCTGATAGCATCGTGCGCGATTACAACGGGCAGTTGCGCACGCTGCGGCGCCAGGCGCTCGCCTCGATCGCGCGCGTGTACGGCCTCACTGGCGTGGACGCTGATCGGTACGTGCTGTCGACCGGCGCGAAGCTCGACACGCCGCCGGCAACACCGACGTCCGATGTGATCCTTGTGCCCATGCTCTATCAGATCGTGCAGCGCGTCGCGGAAGGCTCGGCGCAGCTCTCGGACACCGGTACCACCGAGCTCACGCGACCACGTTCCACGGCGAGTGCAACACCCAGTCCGACCCCCGCGGTATCCCCAGCGCCGCGGCCATAGCAGAATCACGTAGCTACGACTCATGAGGGAGCATCGTCTATGAAGTTCATCGCTCGGTTTGGCTTCGGGGTGATCGGCCTCGTCGTGGTGCTCGTCCTCGCGGGCGGGTGCTTCGCGCGGCATGAGGGGTGGCCGCCGTTTGGGCCGTCGAACAAGCAGTGGACGGGCGTGTTCCTGACCAACGGTCAGGCGTACTTCGGCCACTTCTACTCGGGCCCCGGCGACTACGCGAAGCTGACCGACGTCTACTACGTGCTGCAGACGCAGCTCCAGTCGCAGGACCCGAAGGTCGCCCCGCAGACGCAGCTGTCGCTGCAGAAGCTCGGCGGTGAGGTGCACGGTCCGAAGCAGGAGATGCGCATCGCGAAGTCGCAGATCCTCTTCACCGAGGAGCTGCGAGCCGACTCGCCGCTCGTACAGTCCATCGACCAGTTGAAGACCGCACCGGCAGCGACTCCCGCGCGGACCGCGACGCCGACTCCAACGGCTCCGGCCCCGGCGGCGACGCCAACCCCCGTTCGGTAGTCACTCGCAACGGATAACGGAAGGGCGCCGCATTCGCGGCGCCCTTCCTGTTGTGCCTGCTTACAACCGCCGCAATCGAGGCGTCGCGAGCGCTGCCGCCGCTGCAACCAGCGCGATGGCGCCACCACTGGCGATCGCCGACCT
>JBAXNX010000129.1:0-4879 GCA_037133575.1 Chloroflexota bacterium | reverse complement strand
CGTCCGGCTTCGCGCGGTCCGAGGTGACTTTCGCGGTCGTCTTGCTGCCGGCGATCCCAATCGAGACGGCGAGTCCTGTGCGTTCGCGCACCGACGAACGGATTGTCTCGCCTGCGCGGCGCGCGGCATCGGTTCCTTCGCCGAGTCCGGTCAGGTCGATGTACGCCTCATCGAGGCCGGCCGACTCGACCAGTGGCGACGCCTCGTGCAGCACCTCGTGAAACTCGTGTGAGGCCGAGCGGTATGCATTGAAATCCGGCGATACGACGATCGCCTGCGGGCAGAGTCGTAGTGCCTGTCCCATCGGTTGCGCCGAGTGACACCCGAACACACGCGCCTCGTATGACGCGGTTGCCACGACCGAGCGCGGTCCGGTGCCGCCGACCAGCACGGGCTTGCCGATCAGCGATGGGTCGCGCAGTCGCTCGACGGCCACAAAGAAGGTGTCGAGGTCGCAGTGCGCAATACGGCGCGCCAGTTTCGGCGCGCCGTGTGCAGAGTCAACGTTGGGAGACATGGTCATACGCTCGGTGAGCGTACAGCGCGCGCTACGAAGCACCGTTCATCCGTGACACACTCGGTTCGGATGGCTTGACTTCGACTTCGCCGTTGCTCGCAGCCTCCTCGATGTCGACTTCGCCGACAGGCGTTTCGCCCTCAGGCACGATGTCTTCGTCACCGGGGATCTCGACGACGCGCAGGCCCTGCACTTCATCCTCGGTGACCGAGGCGACTGCCTCCTCGGCGGTCTCGCCGCCGAGCATGTGGCGCGCGATCGCGACGCCGGCGAGCACGATCAGCGACGAGGAGATCGCCGCGCCGCCCGCGATGAACTTGTGTCGCCGTACCATCTCGGGGAATCGTTCCAGCGCCTCATGCGCGAGCTTGATCGACACCGAGGCAGCGCGGTCAATGCCCTCGCCGCCGCTGGGGTTGCCAAAGCTTGGTGTCGGGCTCATGCCAGATTCCCTTCGCGCCGCGCCATGCTCGCATCGACGAGCGGCCGCAGCGTCGCCATCTCGATTGCCGCGAGCATTGCCTCGCGACCCTTGTTACCGACAGCGCCTCCGGCCCGAGCCTGCGCCTGAGCCAGATTGTCCGACGTAATCACGCCGAACGTCACGGGCAGGCCCGACTCGCGGGCGACATCGGCAATGCCGCGTGCTGCCTCACCGGCCACGAAGTCGAAATGGGGAGTCTCGCCGCGGATCACCGCGCCGACGCATGCAATCGCATCATACGCGCCGCTGTCGGCCAACCACTGAGCGGCCATCGGGAGCTCGAAAGCGCCTGGCACCCAAACCACATCAATCGACTCGTCCGGCACGCCGCACTCGAGCGCGGTGTCGACCGCGCCAGCGAGCAGCTTCTCGGTGATCAGCTCGTTGAAGCGTGAGACCACGACGGCCACACGCAGCGAGGCGCCGTCGAGTGGCCCCTCGAACGCCCGCGGCATCAGCCCAGTCCGTCCGAGGCGAGCAGGTGGCCCATCTTTTCGCGCTTCGTGCGCAGATAGCGGATGTTGTGGGGGTTCGGCGTGACCTCGAGCCCGATGCGCTCGACCACCTCGAGTCCGTAGCCCTCGAGGCCTGATCGCTTCGCCGGGTTGTTGGTCATCAGCCGCATCCGCGTGATGCCGAGGTCGACCAGGATCTGCATCCCGATGCCGTACTCGCGGCTGTCGATCGGCAGGCCGAGCGCCACATTCGCCTCGACAGTGTCGAGACCGGTGTCCTGCAGGTTGTAGGCGCGGATCTTGTTGTGCAGCCCGATGCCGCGGCCTTCCTGGTCCATGTAGACGATCGCGCCGCGGCCTTCCTCGGCCACCCGCTGCATCGCCTGCTCGAGCTGCTCGCCGCAGTCGCAGCGCAGCGAGCCGAAGACGTCCCCGGTCACACACTGGTCGTGCACGCGCACCAACACGGGTTCCCCGCCGTTCACGTCGCCCATGGTCAGCGCGACGTGCTCCTTTGTGTCGATCAGCGTCTTGTAGCCAATGATCTTGAAGTCCCCGAAGCGTGTCGGCAGCTCGGATTCCGTCACGCGCTCCACAAGTCGTTCGTTACGTACGCGGTAGGCGATCAGCGCGTCGGTGGTCAGCACCTTCATCTTGTGGGTGCGCGCGAAGCGCTGCAGCTCAGGCATGCGCGCCATCGTGCCGTCGGCGGACATCACCTCGCAGATCACTGCGGCGGGCGTCAGCCCCGCGAGTCGCGCGAGGTCAACAGAGGCCTCCGTCTGGCCGGCGCGCACGAGCACGCCCCCGTCGCGCGCGCGCAGCGGGAACGTGTGTCCGGGATGCGTGAGGTCGTGGGCGCCCGATGCTGGGTCGATCAAGACCTGCACGGTGCGAGCGCGGTCCTGGGCGGAGATGCCGGTGGTGACGCCGTGGCGTGCCTCGACCGTGACGGTGAAGGCCGTGCCGAGTGGGGAGGTGTTCTGGCCGGTCATCAGCGGCAGTTCGAGCTCGTCGAGGCGCTCACCGGTCATCGCGACGCAGATCAGGCCGCGTGCGTTCTTGGCCATGAAGTTGATGGTCTCGGGCGTGCAGAAGTCGGCGGCGATGCAGACATCGCCTTCGTTCTCACGATCCTCGTTGTCGACGATGATCACCGGACGACCGGCGCGGAACTCCTCGATCGCCTCTTCGACGCTCACGGTTCCGGTGGCTCGGCTCACTGCGCGCGCTGGGGTCATGGGAGCTCCGAGGCTCAGCCCGTGGCACGTTCCGCGAGGAACTGCTCGACGTAGCGGGCGATGATGTCGGTTTCCAGGTTGATCGTAGCACCCGGCTGACGCCCCGTCAGATTCGTGTGCTCCTGCGTGTACTGGACGAGCGAGACCGAGAAGGACTCGCTGTCCTTGCCCATCACCGTCAGAGAAACGCCGTCCACGCACACGGGACCCTTCATCGCGATGAAGCGCAGGTACTCCGCCGGCGTCCGGTAGCGCGCGATGATCGCATCGGCTTCCGGCGTGAAGCTGTCGAGGATGCATGTCGTCTCGACCACCCCGCGCACCATGTGGCCGGAGAGGCGGTCTTGCGGGCGCACGGAGCGCTCGAGGTTCACGCGCTCGCCGGGCTGCACCTTGGCCAGGTTCGAGCGGCGGAAGGTCTCCGGCATCACATCGAAGGTCATCGACTCGGTGTCCATCTCGCGGACAGTGAGGTCGACGCCGTTCACGGCGATCGAGTCACCGAGCTTCGTGTCGTCGTTGATGGTCGAGCAGTTGATGATCAGCAGCCCGCCGTCGCGGACGCGGATCGTGCCGACTTCCTCGATGATTCCGGTGAACACGGCGCCTCCGCTCAGACCAGTCCGTTGACGAGGATATCTGCTCCGAGCCGTTCGACCTGTACCTCGCGCAGGCGGAGCGCCTCGGCCATCCGCTGCGCCCCGTAGCCCATCACCGGGCTTGGGGCGTACGAGGCGCCCACAATCATCGGCGCGACCACGGCATGCACGCGGTCCACGAGCTTGGCGTCGAATAGCGAGCCGAGCACCTTGCCGCCGCCCTCGAACAGCACAGTCAGGCAGCCGCGCTCCCCGAGCGCGCGCAGCAGCGCCTCGAGGTCCACGTGCCCGTTGCGGGCGGGTAGCAGTAGCACCTCGGCGCCTGCATCGCGCAGCTCCTGCTGCCATGACGGTGACGAGGCTGCAGTCGTGGCGACCACGGACGGTGTGTCGCGCGAGAGCACCGATGCCTTACTCGAGATATGCCCGGTCGAATCGAGCACGACTCGCAACGGTTGGTGGACGCCCTCGGTCATCCCGGCAGGCCGGGCGGTGAGCTGCGGGTTGTCGGCGAGCACCGTACCGGAGCCCACCACGATGGCGTCGAGGGTGGCCCGCACACTGTGCGCCCACTCGCGCGCCTCAGGGCCGGAGATCCAGCGCGAGTCGCCCGAGGCCGACGCGATCCTGCCGTCGAGGGAGGTGGCGAACTTGGCGATCACGAACGGCAGCCCGGTCTGCCGCTGCTTCAGGTACCCCTCGAGCAGCAACGAGGACTCCTCGGCGCCGTCGCCCGAGGTGACCCGGATGCCAGCTTCTTCGAGCTGGCGATGGCCGTCGCCTCGGACGTTGAGGTCGGGGTCTTCGATGGCGTAGACCACCTCGGCGACACCGGCTGCGGACAGGGCACGGGTGCAGGGCGGAGTGCGACCCTGGTGGCCGCATGGCTCGAGGGTGACGTAAACGGTGGCGCCCCACGCTTGGTCGCCGGCGTTGGCGAGCGCCATCACCTCGGCGTGGGCCTGGCCCGGCGGCTGGGTGTGTCCGCGGCCGACGACCTGGCCATCGCGCACGACGACCGCTCCGACGGCGGGGTTGGGGGACGACCAGCCGAGAGCCAGTCGAGCCTCCTCAAGGGCGAGGCGCATGAATTGGGAGGCTGGCACGGGGGCTCCGCCTACCGCTGGTAGTCGGTGAAGCCGCGACTGGAGGTCGGGCCGGTCTGGCCCTGGTACCTCGAACTGCGGCTCGGGTCGCCGTAGGGGCGGTCGGCGGGCGTCGAGAGGTCGGCGAAGGAGAGCTGGCCGATCTTCATGCCGAAGTACAGCCGGATCGGCAGCGTCGAGACGTTCGAGAGTTCCATCGTGAGGTGGCCGTCCCAGCCCGGGTCGACGTAGCCGGCGGTGGCGTGGACGAGCAAGCCGAGGCGGCCGAGCGAGGACTTGCCCTCGACGCGGGCGACGATGTCGTTGCCGAGGCGGATCTGTTCCTGCGTGGAGCCGAGCACGAACTCACCGGGGTGGAGGACGAAGGGCTCGTCGTCGGCGACTTCCTCGACGGCGGTGAGGTCGTCGACGGACTCGCGGACGTCGATGTAGGCGCGGCGGTGGGCTCGGAAGACACGGAACTGGCGGTCGAGGCGG
>JBAXNX010000128.1:0-4879 GCA_037133575.1 Chloroflexota bacterium | reverse complement strand
GGCCGCGGGGAGGTCATCGACGATGACGCTCACGTGATCCATTCGTTTGATTGTCATCTCGACAGTTTAAGGAGTCCCAGAAGCGCTATTGACAGACGGCGCATAAATATCGATAGTCGATGTATGAATATCGAACATCGATCGGTCATCCTTCTCAAAGCAGTGATGGCAGCGCTCTTCCTGGTGCTGCTCGTCTTCCAGTTTCTATCCTTCCCCGGACAGTTCGCCTACAACTCGCAACAGCACCCCGACCAGGCCTATCTCCAGTGGCCGCTCACCTTTTTGGCCGGTTTCTGCATCCTCTGCGCCCAGGTCATCGTCGTGTCCATCTGGCGGCTGCTGAGCCTCGTGCAGTCCGACCGCATCTTCAGCAACGAAGCCTTCAAATGGGTCAGCGCGATCATCTGGGCCATCGCCGGAGGGTGGACGGTGCTCGTGAGCTTCACGGCCTGGGTGCTCTCCCAGGCGGACGACCCGGGCATGCCGATGGTCCTGATCTTCCTCAGCCTGGCCGTCACGGTCGTCGGTCTGCTCATGGTTGTGATGCGAGCCCTGCTCCGCCAGGCCACGCTCCTGCGGAGCGACCTCGAAGGGGTGATCTAATGCCCATCGTCGTGCGCATCGATGTCGAGCTCGCGAAGCGAAAGCTGAGCGTCGGCGACTTCGCCGAGCGCGTCGGCCTCACCCCCGCGAACGTCGCCGTCCTCAAGAACGGTCGAGCTAAGGCCATCCGCTTCAGCACCCTCGAGGCCATGTGCCGAGTCCTCGAGTGCCAGCCCGGCGACCTCCTCGAGTGGATCGAGGGCTACGCCGACGACCTGGAGATCGAGGAAGCCCTGTGACCCGTAACGTGCTCACGCTCGTCGGCACCTGGGTGATCGCCGCCGCGCTGGGCGCTGCAGCGATCGTCGCGGGCGGCCTCGACGACGCACCCGGCCTCCAGCTCATCGGCGTCGCCATCGTCCTCGGCGCGACCGGCCTCATCGGCCGCAGCCTCTGGCGCGCCACGCGGTAACCGTCGGGGACAGTCGAAGTCGCTCGCGCGCTGCGTTGTTGGACTGAGGCTGCGTTCCGCTGGGCGAGAAGGGCCGAAGGCCCCATGCAGAAGGGGCGCCCGCCGGGCGCCCCTTCTGTGGTTGTTGGCCTACAACTGCGGTCGGCTGAAGAGCCTTCCGAGGTGCGAGGTGTCTCGCTTACGCGACCAGGATGCGGGAGTTCGCCCGCTCCATGTCCTTCGCCGCCTCGGCAAACGTCGGGGCGTTAATCCGGCGAGCTCCGACGATTCCGCTGTAGTACCGCTCAATCTTCAACATCTGACTTGGTTCCTTCCCGGTGCACTGGGCCTCGCCCTCGTGCCCGAACTGTTGGCAGGTCTACTGCCGCAAACAGAATGTATACCTATACGGGGTATATGTAAAGAGTGTTATGGCACTCAATTAAACGCTCGAGATCGCCCGCAGTCCGGTCCGGACGCGACAACAAAGAAGACCCGAGTAATTCGAGTCTTGAGACGGCGAATCAAGAATCTGGGCGAACACCCCGCCGACGGCGGGCGCACAAGAGGCGCCCCAGAGGAGACAAGTGTGGGCGCCTCTGAGCGCCGCGCGACTGTGATTCAGGAATGAGGGGGACGCACAAGAGGCGCCCCGGGGGGTGGGCGCCTCTTGGCATCGGGGCGGCAGAGAAGAGAGAGGGACCTCCGCCGCTGAAGATCGAGAGCTAGTAGATCAGGAGAATGCGCTCGTTCGCGCTCGCCAGGTCCTTGGCAGCCTCGGTGAAGCTCGGGCTGTTGATGCGCTTCGAGCCGACCACCGCGCTGTAATACCGCTGGATATATTCGTTGTTAACCATCGTGTTCAATCCCTTCGTGGCTCGCTGGGCCTCGCCCTCGCTTGCCTGCATAAACATCATGGGCACTCGCCCGATCGCTCGCAAGTACTTGTGAGCACTTTCACGTGAAATCGATGTTAAAAGCGATGAATCACGGGATTTCCCTGACGCCACAACGTTCTGACTCGTTATCAACGTGCCGTATCGAGGCGTCCGAGGCCGATACGCGACGGTTATCGGCGATGAGCCCGGTTGCAAACGACCGTCGCGAGGGCCTCCGAGAGGAGGCTAGCGACCGTAAAACGGGATCGAGGCGGCGTTGAAGCTGGGCGAAGGCACCCCGAGGGTGCTAGCGACCCGTAAACGGCAACGAGGCCGCAGAGGAGCTGGGCGAAAGCACCCCCTGGGTGCCCACGGGCGTACAGAGCAAGTCGTACGGCAGCGCACCGTCGACCCGCACTCGAACCATCGAGCCCGCTGCGAACTCCCCACGCACCAGCGCGAGCCCGTCCACCTCGGGCGCGTCGCGCACCGTGCGCCCCACCACCACCAGACCGCCGCCCTGGCTCTCGGTCGGCTGCTCCGACTCGATCAGCACGTCGAACTCCTGGCCGACCAGCTTCCGGTTCTTGGCCAACGCGATCGTCTGCGACAGCTCCATGATCCGCCCGTACCGCTGGTGCTTCACGCGCTCGCTCAGCGCCCCGCCCTCAGCGGCCGCCGGCGTACCCGGCTGCGGCGAGTAGGTGAACGCGCCGACGTGGTCGAACTGCTGCTCCTCGACAAACTCGAGCAACTCCTCGAACTCCGCCTCAGTCTCGCCGGGATAGCCGACGATGAATGTCGTCCGCAGCGTCACGTCCGGCATCGCCGACCGCACCGCCTCGATGCTCTGCCGCGCGACGCGCAGGCTCGGCCGCTTCATGCGCCGTAGTACCGCGTCGCTCCCGTGCTGCAGCGGCATGTCGAGGTACGGCACCACGTTCCGCAGCCGCGCCATCGTCTCCGCCAGTCGCGGCGTCACGCGGCCGGGGTACGCGTACATCAACCGGATCCACGGCACATCCGGCACGTGCTCCGATAGTCGTTCGAGGAAGGTCGCGAGTCCGTCCCGCTCACCGGCGTCCTCGCCGTATGCGGTCGAGTCCTGCGCGACGAGCACCAGCTCGCGCACGCCGCTGTTCGCCAGCCAGCGCGCTTCGCTCAGCAGTCGCTCTGTGGTGTCCGAGTGCATTCGTCCCTTGATCGTCGGGATGATGCAGAACGTGCACGGCCGGTCGCATCCATCCGAGATCTTCAGGTACGCGCTCGGCGCACCCAGCTCGAGGGCGCCGAGCATCGGGCCGCCGCTCGTCGGTATCGAGGGAGCCGGAATGTCGAACGCCGCATCCGCAGGACCGAGGCTCGCCGCAATGTCGTCCCACGCCTCAGCGCCGAACGTCGCGTCGACCGTGGGTACGGCCGCGAGCACTTCATCCTTCGCGATCTGCGTCATGCAGCCGACCACGTAGATCTGCTGTCCGGGCTTGCGCCCCTCGTCGAGCGCGCGCACGACGCTGACCGACTCATCCTTCGCCGCGTCGATGAACCCGCACGTGTTCACCAGCAGTAGGTCCGCCTCATCCGGCGTCCCCACCGACACGTGTCGCCCATTGCGCAACGCGCGTTCGAGCCGCATCGAGTCAACGGTGTTCTTCGCGCACCCAAGTGTGACGAGGTGGTACTTCAAGGGAGAGCCGATCCTGCCGCCCATTGGCTTGTTGGTTTGATTTGACTAGCGAAGATGCAGAACTCGATGTCCTGAGCAGTGACTCTGAGGGCGTCAGCCCACTCGTACATCGCAGTCAGGTACCTAGCATAACTTGCTCGATGCCACGTAGCCCGTAGTCGGAGCGACGTATTCAGCGACAGCCACTCAAGGACGTTCTGATCAAGGATCAGCGCAGGGCGAGACGATGTGCTCGAGGTGAAGGCTAGGTACTTCGTACCGAATGATTGTCCGAGTCCAACGAGTGCACATTCAGATTTCGACGAGAGCAATGCGTACGCTCGTTCCGGGTTTCCGATAGCCGCAACTTCAGCGACTTGTCGGAGCCGATTGCCGGCATCCGGAGTACCAAGGGTGCGGCGAAGACGCACAGGGCCGTATCCGACCCCGGCATAGCCCCATGCCATTGTGACGATGAGCGCGTCAACTGCAGCCGAAGCATCTCGTGTGGCTTGTTCCCCGAAGGTACCCACCACCGATCGATCGAGCTCCGCTGGAAGCGACAATAAGAACTCTCGGTGTTCGGGAACGCTGTCAGCCCAACGCTGCTGAAACCACGGGATTGCCGCTTGTTGAATGCGTCCGCTTGACTGCCACTGCTGGACGATTCTGGCGACCGACGTAGGTACGTCCACGCCGCTAGTTACCTGGGTGCCCCGCGCGACACGCTCAAAACCACGTTGTCGCCCGAGTTCATGCGAGCGCCCGCCGACGGGAACTGCGCCATCACCTGGCCCGCTGGCACCGTCGCGCTCGCCGCCTGGTTCACCACGTACGTGAGCCCGAGCGCATCGAGTGCCTTCTGTGCATCGGTCTGCGTCATCCCCACGAGATTGCCGAGCGCTGGCCCGGTCGGCACCGGCACGCTCGGACTCGCAGCGCCCGGCGTCGACTGGACATTGCCGCCCGCTTGCACCGTCGAGGCCGCGGACGTTGCCACCGCCTGCGTCCCGCTCGAGCCCTGCGACTCGAAGTAGCGAGGCAGGAAGTACGCGGCCAGCAGCAGGATCGCCACGCCGAGACCGGCCAGCAGCCATCGCCGCGAGTCAGCCCCGAGTGAGATCGACGGCACCTTCAACCCGAGTGCTGCCCCACCACCACCGTTCGAGGACGACCCGCCACCGAGCGACGGCAGTCGGATCCCTGAGCGCGGCGAGCGCAGCTCTGGCACGCGCAGTGCCGGCACCCGCATCGATGGCAGCTTCGGCAGCGTGATCGCCGGCCGCTCGTGTCGCTGTCGACGCAATGCCGCGGATGGTTCCAGTCCAGGTGGTGTCGGCA
>JBAXNX010000127.1:0-4900 GCA_037133575.1 Chloroflexota bacterium | reverse complement strand
TGGCGCAGTGTTCAGAGCCTGCTCGCACTTCGGGTTGTCGATCACCTTGTTCTCGTTGCCATCGATCGTGCAGGTGACGAGCCATGTTGGTGTGGTGACGACGACCTTTGCGACCACCGCGTGGTTCGTGCCCTTGTGTTCGCAGGAGTCCGGCTTCTGGTCGGAATGGCTCCATGCCACTGACACGCCGCTCTGCCTCCAGGGCGCAGCCGGCGTCCCGCACTGCTCGCCAGTCAGCGTCCACTCATAGGTGAGTGGAGCGGCGCCGGGGTAGGAGGCGGTCACGGTGTACGTGGTAACCGGGACGGCGAGCTTCGCTTCGATTCGTGACACGGATGGTGGCTGACTCGCCATCAGGAACTGCTGCTGCATCCGCTCGTTTGACTCGCGGCTCGACTTATCTGACTCGGTCTCGCACATCTCGCCGGGCCCGCAGGCCACGATCAGCGACAGCAGCACGAGCAGCGCCCACAGGACGCGGCGGCGATTCAGGTACCCAACCATCGAGGTCTCCGCTCGTTCGCGGGGGAAGTGATCGCTGTGTCATAGCATGCTGCGCGTGCCGCTGCACGGCTCGAACCATGGGCCGGGGCGGCCGCCGTCTATCGCGTGGCGACGGCGGTGTGTGGCTGCGTCGACCGTGGGGAGCGGCGCCGAGGCTCCACGAGCTCCGTCAGTGCACTGATCAGCGCCTGGGCCGCCGTCCGCAGCTCCGGCCGGAGCGTGGCGGAGATCGCCTCGAGGGCATCGAGGCCTGCGTCGGTCAGCAGCACGCTTGTGCCGCGTCCCACGCCGACCTCCTCGCGCCGTACGAGACCATCGAGTTCCATGCGATCGATCAGCCCGACCACGCTGTGATGTCGCAGCTGGAGGCGCTCGGCGAGATCCGTGATCAGCGGAGCAGTCGGGCCCGGGTAGCCGCGCGCCGCGAGTAGCAATTGGTGCTGCTGTGGCGAGATGCCCTGCTCGCGGGCGGCCTCCTCGCTCAGTCGCATCCAGAGGCGGAGCTGGTAGCGAAACTCCGCCCAGGACACATACTCGTCGGATCGCGCTGGCATACGAGACGCCCTTCACTCATCGTCTCGCTCCACGATATTCCGACTGACGTGAACGTGCGCTGTCTGTCGTTGGCTATCCGCTGGCGATCTTGATGCGCGGGTCGAGAAATCCGTAGGACAAGTCGACCATCAGATTGATGCCCATCACGAACAACCCGATGACGACCACGATGCCCTGCACGATCGGGTAGTCGCGCTTGCCGATAGCGCTGACCAGCAGTCGCCCGACGCCAGGGATCGAAAACACCGTCTCCACGATCACTGATCCACCGACCAGGAATGCGACCTGCAGGCCGAGCAGTGTCACAACCGGAATGATCGCGTTCCGCACGGCGTGCTTGACGATGATGTTGAACTCCGTGACGCCCTTCGCGCGCGCCGTCCGGATGTAGTCCTGCCGCAACACGTCGAGCATGGTGGTCCTGGTGAGTCGCATGAGCGACGTCGAGAGGCCGAGTGCGAGGATGGCTGCCGGGAGCAAGAGAATCTTCACGTTCTCGATGGGCGACTCCATCAGGCTGACGTAATTCAGATTCGGAGCGATGCCCCAGAGGATTGCGGGGAAGATCACGACAGAGGTCGCGATTGCGAAGTTTGGAATGCTGATCCCGGCGATTGCCACGGTGCGGAGCAGGTAGTCCATCCAGCTGTCCTGCTTGATGGCACTGATGATCCCGAGCACGACCCCCGTGAACGAGCCGATCAAGATGGAGAGGATCGCGAGCTCGATCGTGGGGGGCGCGTAGATGCGCACCATGCGCGTGACAGGCTGATCGGTCCATAGCGAGCGCCCGAAGTCGCCTCGCAGCAACCCGCCGACATAGTCGATGTAGCGCTGTGGCAGCGAGCGATCGAGGCCGAGCTGGTGCGTCAGTGCCTGCCGCGTCTGCAGGTCCGGCGACGAGCTCTGGTCCAGCATCAGGTCAATGATGTTGCCCGGGATGAGCTGGATCAGGATCACCACGAAGAACACGAGCAGAAAGACGGAAGGGAGGATCCCCAGCAGTCGGGTGAGGATGTATCGCGCCATGCTCGCACCTCCGAAGCAGCAATATCGTACTGCGACATCGTATGACGATACAATATCAGCAAGCGGCATCCGCTCTGCAACTGGAGGTATGTCGTTCACGTGAGGTGATCGCTCTTAGGCGTGCGCTTGTGCGCGGCTCGTGTTCGCAACAACACGAAGACGCCCGGTCACATGACCGGGCGTCGAGGTTCAGCGCCGTGTGGTGGCTAGGCGAACAGCGGTGGCCGCTTCGTGTGCCAGTCAGTCGCCTGCTGGTACGCGTGCGCGATGCGCAGCGCCGTGGCGTCCTCCCAGTTTGCGGTGCTGATCTGCAGCGACGTTGGCAGGCCCTCGGGGTCGAAGCCGTTCGGCACGCTGATCGCCGGCTGCCGCGAGATGTTGAAGATCGAGCCGTACATCGAGCTGCGCATCGGCGTCTCGTCGCGGTCGGGATCCTCGTCGATCTCCCACGCGGTCAGCGGCGTCGTCGGCACGAGGTAGGCGTCGATGCCGTTGAACTTGAGCGTGTCGTGCATGCGGCGCTCCAGCACCTTGCGGGCATCGAGGGCGCGCGCGTACTTGTACGCGGGGATGGTGAGGCCGTTCGCCATGCGCTCGCGCACGGCAGCGCCGATCGTGGGCGGGTTCTGCTGCACGAGCAGCTCGTGGTAGTCGTTCGACTCGACCGCGCTGATGCCGAGCACCATGCCGCGCCAGTCGTCGACGCCGATCAGCGGCTCGATCGAGGTGATGCGAGCGCCGAGCGACTCGAGCACGCGCAGCGAATCGCGGAACGCGGCCTGCACTGACGATGAGCATGCCGCGACGAACGACGGGATCACGGCGAGCGTCATGCCGCTGATGCCGTCGCCGATGCCGGAGACGAAGTCCTGGCGGTCATGCTCGACGCTGTCGATGTCGAGCGGGTCGTAGCCCTGCAGCGCATCGAGCATCACCGCGCAGTCGTAGGCGGTGCGCGCCATCGGCCCGGTGTGGTCGAGTGTGTGCGACATCGCGGTGACGCCGGCGCGCGAGGAGAGCCCCCACGTGGGCTTGATGCCGGTGATGCCGCAGTACGAGGCCGGGTTACGGATGCTGCCGCCCGTGTCGGTGCCGAGTGCGCCGAGCGCCTGACCGGCGGCCAGCGCCGAACCCGAACCGCCCGAGGAGCCGCCGGGGATGCGGCCAAGCATCCACGGGTTGTGCGTCGGCCCGTAGTGCACGTTGTTGGTCGTCCCGCCGAACGCGAGCTCGTGCGTGTTGGTCTTGCCGACGATCACCGCGCCCGCCGCGCGCAACCTCGCGACTGCCGTGCTGTCCTGCGCGGGCACGCGGAAGCGGTACGCACCCGTGCCGCCGGTCGTGACGGCGCCTGCCGTGTCGTAGAGGTCCTTGATGCCCATCGGGATGCCATCGAGCAGTCCGAGGCGTGTGCCGGCGCGTGCGCGCTGCGTGGCCGCCTCGGCTTCCGCGAGTGCTGACTCGCGCGTCACGAGCACATAGGAGTTCAGCTGGCCGTCGGTCTCCTCGATGCGATCGAGGATGGCGTTGGTCAGCTCGAGCGGGGACAGCTCGCCGGACTCGATCGCGCCGCTCGCCTCCGTGATCGACATGAACACCACGTCGGTCAACGGCTTATCGATGGTCGTCATGGCGTAAACCTCCACAGCAACATTGAGCACACACGCGGGGGTGCGAGTGCGACACGTTGACCGTATCGGTGTGCGATTTCAGCCGGATTGCTCGTTCGTCACGCTGCGGTCACGGCGCGGCGTTCCGCCGTTTTCGCCCAGCGGATTGCAGCTCGGCGGAGTGGACACTCGTCGGTCGATGTTCGCGCGCCCCTGAGGTCGAGGTGTGGAGCGGACTAGCGCGTCTGAATCGCGCCCGTCGTGACGACCTCGAATGCCGGTCCCGGTACGGTCTTGAGCTGATTGAGATCGTCGTCGTTCCAGCGCCCATCCGTCGCGCCAGAGATGTACCAGTTCGAGCCGTTGTCGGCGACGAACATGCCGTAGCGCTGCAGCGCGCGCAGCACCACGAGCGTGTCGCCTCGGTACTTCGAGGTGTCGAACGAGGCCTTGAGGCGGAGTCGCAGGCCCATCGGCGGGGCGTTGGTATCGGTGATGCTGCTCGCGAGATGGGTCGCGGGGTGGATGTACGCGCTCTGGGTCTTGGACACGGTGAAGCGCAGCGCGTGGTTGATCGCGCCGGCGCGCACCTCGTCGTAGCGCACGAGGCCGGGGAAGATCGGCAGGCCCGCCGCGTCGGCCGAAGTCCATCCGTCAGGGCGCAGCGCGTTCGACTTGAGGTCGAAGATTGCGCCTGAGCCTGCGCGCCAGCTGCCCGGCCCGCCCTCGAGGCCGAACAGTTCGTAGAGGCGGCACGATCCCTGCTGCACGATCAGCGCGTGGCGGTCGGAGCCGGCCTCGATGGGGACGTTCGTGGGAATGGGATACGGGCCGCGGTCACTCTCGTCGGCGTAGTCGAACGTGACGTTCGAAGTCGCCTGCGATTCGGGCACGACGACATACGGGATGCCGTAGGTCGGGTCGGAGCCGAAGTCCGCGTGGAGGTTCTTGTTGCCGCCGCTGCCGAGGATGTACGCGATGTAGGCGTCGGACCTCGAGTCAATTGGGTCGCTCGAGATGTCTCGCGCCCAGGCGTTGTCGTCGGGGAACAGCGGGCAGCCGGCGATGCTGCGCGCACCGACGGTCGGCTGCGGGCCGCGACAGACGAGGATGACCACACCACTCGGCGGGCCACCGGGGAACCTCGAGCTCCATGTGGCGTTCACCACGCTCGGTGCACCCGGCACGTTGCCGACGAAGGT
>JBAXNX010000126.1:0-4900 GCA_037133575.1 Chloroflexota bacterium | reverse complement strand
GACGCGCACCACTCGGACGAGAAGGGCTTCGACCACGTTGTCGCTCGCGTCACGGACCTCGCGGCTGCCGCGAAGGACTGGGAGCGCGTGCTCGGCCTCAAGCTCGTGAACACCATTGAGACGCCGACCTCGAAGATCGGCCAGATCCAGTGCGGTCAGGTGATGATCGAGCTGATCGAGCCGGTCGCTGGCTCCCCCGGCGCCGAACAACTCGCGACGGACGGTGAGCGTGCGATGTCGATGGTCGCCATCGACTTCCCGCAGATCAACGAGAAGGTCACCGACCTGCGTGCCAAGGGCATTAACCTCGACGACGCGACGCCCGGCGTGCTGCCGAACAGCGTCCGCACGTCGATCTCCGCCGAGCAGGCGTTTGGGATGAGCGTTCAGCTGATCGCGTTCTCGCGGTCCTGAGGAGGAAGCCATGACCACCGACCAACGGACCCTGCGCGTGCTTATCGCGAAGCCAGGCCTCGACGGCCACGACCGCGGCGCGAAGGTCGTCGCTCGCGCGCTGCGTGACGCCGGCATGGAGGTCATCTACACCGGCATCCGCCAGACGCCCGAGATGATCGCCGAGGCGGCGCTGCAGGAAGACGTCGACGTCGTCGGCCTCTCGATCCTGTCGGGCGCGCACCTCGAGATCTTCCCGCGCGTGATCGCCGAACTGAAGAAGCGCAGCGTCGACGACGTCACGCTGTTCTGCGGCGGCATTATCCCTGCGGCCGACATCCCCGCGGTGAAGGAGATGGGCTTCCAGGCCGTCTTCGGTCCCGGCACTGATACCAACGACATCATCGCGTTCCTGCGCGAGAACGCGACCGAGCGCGCCTAGTGCCGTCGGAGCTCGCTGAGGGCGTCGTCGCCGGCAACCGCCGAGCGCTCGCCCGTGCCATCTCACACGTCGAGGCCGACAACGCGAAGGGCCGCGAGCTGCTCGCGGACCTGTATGCGCGCACGGGTCGCGCGCAGACGATCGGCATCACTGGCTCCGCCGGTGCCGGCAAGTCCACGCTCGTAGGCGCACTCGCACGCGAGGAGCGCAAGCGTGGCCGCACCGTCGGCATCATCGCCGTCGACCCGTCCTCGCCCTTCTCGCACGGCGCGATCCTCGGCGACCGCATCCGCATGCAGGACCTCACCTCGGACGGCGGGGTGTTCATGCGCTCCATGGCGTCGAGGGGCAACCTCGGCGGCCTCGCGGAGATGGCGTCCGGCGTCGTTGACCTGATGGATGCAGCCGGCTTCGATGTCGTGCTCGTGGAGACGGTCGGCGCCGGCCAGGATGAGGTCGAGGTCGCCACGGCCACCCAGTCGACCGTGCTCGTCGCGAACCCTGGGGGTGGCGACGACGTGCAGTCGATGAAGGCCGGCCTCATGGAGATCGCCCAGATCATGGTGGTGAACAAGGCCGACCTCGCGGGCGCGGACACCGCCGTGATGCAGCTCCGCGGCCTGCTCGCGATCGCCGAGCCACGCGCGTGGACGCCACCGATCCTCAAGGCCATCGCCCGCACCGGCGAAGGCGTGCCCGAGCTCGTCGACGCGATCGACAAGCACCAGGCGCACGTGCGCTCCGACGAGCACGCCGAGGCGGAACGCCACGGCCTCGTCGAATCGCAGATCCTCTCGCTCGTCCGCGCCGCCCTTTACCGCGAGGCACTCGGCGCCGCGCGCGCCGAAGGCTCGATCGAAACGCTCGTCGATGAGGTCGTGCTGCGCACTCGCGACCCGCGCTCGGCCGCGACGACGCTGATCGACGCGCTGCGCTCGCGTTGGATGACGCGCTGAGGCGGCGCGCCGCCCTGACGTTCGCCTCGATCGCCACGGCGCTGCTCGTCGCCTGCACGCAGCCTGCGAGCACCCCACCGCCCGCTACCACGACTCCAACTGTCGAGGCTACGCGCATCGTCGCGACCACGACGCCAAGCCCCACACCGACGCCCACCGCAACGAGCACACCCCGCCCGGCACCGCCGGCAGGCGTACCAGTGCGTGAGATCGATCGAGGCAACCTCGATCGTCGCGAGTTGGCGCTGACCTTCGACTGCGGCGCCACCGCGAACAACACCGTCGAGATCCTCGCAGCGCTGCGTGAGGCCGATGTGCACGTCACTTGGTTCATGATCGGGGACTGGGTACGCGCGCATCCCGAGCTGTCGCGCGAGATCGCCTCACGCCACGAGATCGCGAGCCACAGCGACACGCACCCCGATTACGTGTTACTGAGCGATGACCAGATCGCCGCAGACCTCGAGGCTGCCGATCGCACGTTCCGCGACGTGCTCGGGCGCTCTGCAAAGCCGATGTGGCGGGCGGCGTCTGGCAGTCGCGATGCGCGCGTGCTCGCCGCTGCAACGCGGGCAGGCTGGTGGCAGCACATTTTCTGGACGCTCGATCGCGATGCGCAGGGCCTTGTCACCGGCGACTCGGGCGACTGGCGTGACTTCACGCCGCAGCAGGTGGCCGCGAACATGCTGCGAGCCGCCGCGCTCGGCAACGGGGTCATCACCGTGAGCCACTGCGACAGCGCACAGACGCGGCAGGTGCTGCCCGACGTACTGCGCGCACTGCGCGACCAGGGCATTCGAGTCACGACCATTTCTGACGTTCTACGCTGACGACGTGCTGCGATAGGATCGTTACGTGCCGCTCCAACGCCTCCGCATCTGGTATCGCAAGACCGACGCTGCGGCTGACATTCAGCCGGGCGAGCTTGGCCGTACCTGGGTCGTAGCGCTCGAGGCGGCCGGCCTCGAGATTGCGCGCCCAGAGGGCAGCAAGCGCGTGCGCTTCGAGCTTGGCCCCGCGTTACCGCAGGGCGTATCCGGCGATCGAGAACCCCTCGACGTATGGCTAGCAGAGCCCGTCGACGTCGAGTCGGTGTGCGCACGGCTGAGCGCGCACGCGCCGGCCGGCATCGAGCCTGTCGGTGCCGAGGAGCTCGGTGATCGACTGCCGTCGCTTGGTGCATCGCTGCGTGCCGCGACCTACCGCGCGTTGCTCACAGAAGCCTCGTGCGAGCTCGATACGCTCCGTGCGCGCTGCCGTGCGCTGCTCACTGCCGAATCAGTCCCGTGGACCGAGGTTCGAGGCGAGCGCGTGCGCGAGATCGACCTGCGCTCGTTTGTCCTCGACCTGCAGCCGGAGGCTACGTCGCGTGGCGTCGAGCTCTGCATGCGCCTCGTGCTCGCACAGGACCGCGTAGGGCGGCCTGCGTCAGTGCTCGCTGCTCTCGGCATCGCTGAGCCGCCTCTCGCGCTCGTACGCGAGTGCGTCGAGGTCGACCGGCCGCTGGTCGCGCTGCACGCGTGGCGCACCGTAGGGCGCTTCTCGTGACACAGGAGTCGGTGCCCTCACACATGCGACAGCCCACGCAGGGCCCCGCTCGCGTGCTGCTGATCTCGCCGATGCCCGCAGACATCGAGGTCGTCTCGGAGCTGTTGCTGCCGTACGCGCCTGATCGCCTCGTGACGGGGAGTGGAGTGCCAGCGTCACTTGTCGAGGCGTGTGGCCGTGAATTGGGTATCGAGGTGCGTCAGACCGCTGACCGCGGAGACGCAGCGAGCACGCTCGATGCGGTCGCCGCAGACGCGCAGGGCAGCACGATCGCACTGTTCGTGCCGCTCGAGGTGGTGCCGCGCATGGTGACGTACGCGCTAGGTGTCTCGGACGAGGCGGCGCCGCACTTCGAGTTCGCCTCGAACGCGATCAGCGTTCTGGAGTGCGACGCTGACGGCCGTTGGGCCGTGGTGCGGGTGAACGAGGGGGCGTGGCCGCCGGCGGTCCGTTGATGATCGGCTTCGCCAGCTCGACGACGCGGTCCCACACCGGTTCGGTCAGGTCGCCGCTCTCCGCGCCCTTGAGCTTGCGTTCGGCGAGCCGTCTGAGCGTCTCGCGCATCGGCGTGGGCTCACTTGGCCCCGGCGGCAGGGGGGCCTCGACCAGCCGATCACGCCGCTGGCGCCGGCCCGCAATCGTCTCGAGGTTGTCGTGCATGGGGTCTGCAGGCTTCGCGTCCGCCGTGCGTGCCGCATTGTCCTTCGACGCATCCGGCTTTGGGTCGCGCTTCTGAGACGCGTTGCGCCAGTGGCCGAATGACCGATTCTCGTCGCTGAGCATGGACTCGACCCCGCTGCCAACTGCTGTCGAGGTAATCATCGGCGGCACCGCGCCCGGGTTTGAGCCCGCACGCCGCAGTGTTATGGGTTTGACACCACGATCACGTCTGGTACGTTGATTGCGGTGGGGGCAGGACATGAGGTCTGCCCGTAGTGCAACTCCCCAGACTCACGTCCCCGGCATTCGGGCCGTCGCATGTCGTGCTGACGATTGCGGCGCTGTTTCTGTGCCTCTTCATGTACTCCTACGTGCAGACCGCCACGCAGACCTACCGCCTGCATGAGCAGCGTCGCGTGCTCGTGCACGACGTCGACGAGCTGCGCCGCCAGAAGGCGGAGCTCACCGGCCTGAAGGAATACCTCGCCTCCGACGAATACCTAGAGGCTGTTGCGCGCACGAAGTTCGGCCTGGTCCGTGCCGGCGAGACTGCTGTGCACGTCGACGCGCCCACGCAGCCGGACGCCGCGCGCCTGCCCAACCAGCGTTGGTGGGAAGCACTCTTCGCGCGCTAGCCAGCGCCGCAGGGGAGTACCCTCCGCGCGTGGACGAGTTCCTCCGTATCCGTGTCACCGGAGCCTTCGAACGACGAGTGGCGAGCGCACTCGATCGCCTCGTGCCGCAGTCCGAGCGCGTGCTCATCGCGTGCTCCGGTGGGCCTGACTCGACCGCCACACTCGTTGCTGTCGCACGCAGTGAGCGCTCAGTCGTGGTGGCGCACTTCGATCACCGCATGCGCAGCGAGGCAGAGTCGGAGGCGGACCGCGAGGCCGTCGCCAGT
>JBAXNX010000125.1:0-4941 GCA_037133575.1 Chloroflexota bacterium | reverse complement strand
CCGCCGGAGCGCAGCTGCTTCGCCTGCTCATGCGCAGGTGCATCGAGAATGGCATCCGAGCGGAGTGCCTCAGTCGTCATGCATCAGCCTTTATTCCAGGACGGCGCGTACTCGGAGGTAGGGCCCGTCGACCTTCGGAGCGTTGGAGAGCAGCGTCTCGCGGTCGGGCGATTCGCGGCTCACGTCGTCGCGCTCCACGTTGGCGAGGTCGAAGGACTGCGCCGTTGGGGGCACGCCCTCCGTGTCATACGCGTTCAGCAGCTCGAAGTGTTCAAGGATTGTGGACAGCTGCTCACGCGCACGCGCGACCTCATCGTCGCTCAGCCCAACACGGGCCAAACGGGCGATGTGACGCACCTCGTCATCGGTCAGGGGCATTGGCTCCTCCGGCCTCGCTGTGCGTAACTATATGGCGCGGCCGTTCCACACCATAGCCATCACGAGCATTCGGTTTCGGCGCCCGCCCCCACCATCGCGGTGTGGCGGTTGCGGGCTGGCGAACAGTCCGCCGAGGATACCCGCTGAGGGATATGGGCGGACACCGTGCCCGGAGGTGACCTCATCACCCAAGCACCTGACGCTGCCCGTCTCGGGAACCCGAGCTTTGTGTGGCGCTCCGGCCAGGAGCGCCGCCTCGCGATCATCGAGCGCTACATCCCACTCGCCGGCAAGCGCGTGCTCGACCTCGGGTGCGGGCTCGGCGAGTACGTGCGCGGCTTCGCGCGCCAGGGCGCCGAGGCGCATGGCTGCGACGTAGCCCACTCCCGCCTCGTGGAGGCGCGCCGGCGCGGCGCGGGTGACCTCACGGTCGCGGCCGGCGAGAGCCTGCCGTACCGCAGCGGCAGCTTCGATGTCGTGGTGCTCAATGAGGTGATCGAGCATGTCTCGGACGACCGCGCCACGATGCGCGAGGTCGGCCGCGTGCTCGCGCCCGGTGGCATCGCGGTGCTCTACGCCCCGAACCGCCTCTATCCGTTCGAGACGCACGGCATCTACGTTGGCAAGCGCTACGTCTTCGGCAACATCCCACTGGTGAACTGGCTGCCGAACATCATTCGCAACCGGCTCGTTCCCCATGCACGGGCCTACACCGCGCGGGGCCTCGAGCGTGCGTGCGCAGCCAGCGGACTGCGCATCGTCGACCACAGCTACGTGTACCCGGGCTTCGACAACATCGCGGCGCGCGTGCCGTTCGTCGCGGGGCTACTGCGCGCCGCCTGCTACCGCGCCGAGGACTCGACCACGCTGCGACGCTTTGGACTCTCCCACCTCCTCGTACTCCAACGCGATGAGGCTCCCTCCAATGCTGGCGCCACCACTGCGCCCCAGCAGGAAGGCACGACCGCATGACCGCATTCCAACGCATCCGCCGCCTGCGCCTGGATCGGCTCCGGGCAGGCAAGCGGCCGATGTCGAGGTTCACCACGGTCGCCCTCGCGATCATCGCGATGGGGATCGGCCTCGTCGGGGTTGTCGGGCTCTACGGCCTGCAGCAGTACCAGCAGTACACGAGCAACGTCGTTCCGCCCGAGCAGCTGCTCGCACAGCTACCGCACGGCGGTGCTCGCATCTACGACCGCAACGGGGTGCTGCTCTACGAGTTCCTTGACGAGTTCGGTGGCCTGCGCCGCCCGGTCGCACTGAACCAGATCTCGCCGTACATGCGCGAGGCGACCGTCTCCACCGAGGACACCACGTTCTACGAGAACAATGGCCTCAACACCGAGGGACTGATCCGGGCCGCCGTCGTGAACCTCACGCCGTTTGGCGACGCCTTCTTCGACAGCACCGGTGGCTCCTCGATCACGCAGCAGCTGGCGAAGCAGGTCTACATCCCGGTGAAGGAGCGCTACGAGCGTTCACCGATGCGCAAGTTGCGCGAGGCCGTGATCGCGCTCGAACTCACGAAGCGCTACCCGAAGGACCAGATCCTCGAGTGGTACCTGAACTCGATCTCGTACGGCAGCGTGTACGTGGGCATTGAGGCGGCCTCACAGGGCTACTTCGGCAAAGACGCGAAGGACCTCACGCTCGCGGAGGCCTCGCTGCTGGCGGGCATTCCGCAGTCGCCAGCGGCGTACGAGCCCGGCAACAACTTCGATGCTGCGAAGGTACGCCAGGGCGAAGTGCTCGAGCTGATGGTGAAGCACGGCTCGATCAGTCAGAGCGAAGCCGACGTCGCGGCGAAGGAGAAGATCCAGCTGCACGCCTCGCGGTTCGAGATCATCGCGCCGCACTTTGTGCTTGGCCCGGTGGCGAGCGAGATCACGCAGCGCTTCGGCGTGCGTGCGCTGTATGAAGCAGGCCTCGAGGTCACGACGACGCTCGACACCCGCCTCGAGACGATCGCTGAGAACGCACTTGAGAAGAACATCGCGGAAAATGAGAAGGCGGTCGACGGCCACAACGGCGCGCTGATCGCGCTCGACCCGAAGAACGGGCAGGTGCTCGCGTACGTCGGCAGCCGCGACTACTTCCGCGACGACATCCAGGGCCGCAACGACAACGTCTCCGCGCTGAACTCGCCCGGATCGACGCTGAAGCCGTTCATGTATCTCACAGCGTTTCAGCAGGGCTGGAGCCCGCAGACGAGCGTGATCGATGCGCCGGCGAAGGTCTTCGACCCGTCGACCGGTAAGGACTTCACGCCAACGAACCCCAGTGGTGGTGCGCTCCACGGCCTGATCACCATCGCTGAGGCACTGGGCAACTCGCTCAACCTGCCGGCGTTCAAGACCGTCGTCGCGGTCGGCGTGGACAAGGTGCTTGCCAACTACAAGGCATTCGGTCTCACCCACCTCAGGCAGTCGAGCGACTACGGGCCCTCGCTCACGCTCGGCGGCGTCGATACGCGGCTCGATGACGTCGCGTTCGCGTACTCGTCGCTCGCGTCGGGTGGCATGCTGCGCGGCCAGCAGCCGCTTACCCCGCACGCAGCTGGCGAGCGCACTGTCGACCCGGTCGTGCTGCTCAAGGTGAAGGACTCCAGCGGCAAGACGGTGTTCGAGTCGAAGCAGCCCGTCGAGCGCCGCGTGATGGCGCCGTCGTTTGCCTACCTCGTCACGTCTGTGCTCTCGAACCCCTCGAACCAGTGCATCACGTTCGGCTGCGGCTACCTGGAGCTTCCCGACAAGCGACCGGTCGCGAAGAAGTCCGGCACGAGTGAGCCGTTCGAGAACCAGGGCACGAAGGCGGCTGACACGTGGGCGTTTGGCTACACGCCTGACCTCGTGAGTGGCGTGTGGACCGGCAACTCGAATAACGCGCCGATGTCGAACATCTTCTCGACCACCGTGGCGTGGCCGACGTGGCGCGACTTCATGGCGGGCGCGCTCAAGACGCTCGAGATCCCCTCGAAGCCATTCGAGCAGCCGAGCGATGTGGTGAGTCGCGACCTCTGCTATCCGTCGGGGCGACTCAGCACTGATCTCTGCCCGACCGGACGCACCGTGAAGGGCCTGATGGCGTCCGAGGCGATCCCGACCGACAAGGCCGCGCTCTCGAAGATCTCGGACACGTGGTGGCAGAAGGTCGACATTGACAGCCGCACCGGGCTGCTCGCCGCGCCGAACACGCCGGCGCTGTTCGTCTCGAGCGAGACGCGTCTCGTGATCCCGAAGGAAGAGCAGCAGGCGTGGGGCGGCATGGCCGAGTGGGCGGAGAAGAGCGGGCTCACCGCACTGCTCGCGCCGAGTGCGGAAGCATCGGCTGCTGCAAACTTCGTGACGATCTCGTCGCCGATCGCCAACCAGCGCGTCAGTGGGACGCTCTCGATCACGGGCCGCGCGACCTCGCCGAGTTTCCAGCGGTACGTGCTCGAGTGGGGCGTGGGGGTGAATTCGACCAACTTCACGCCCATTACCACCGGCAGTTCGCAGGTGCAGGAAGGTGGCGTGCTGGGCAGTTGGAACATCGGATCACTCGCCGATGGGGACTACACGCTACGACTACGCGTCAGCGACGCGAAGCTCGGCGAACTGCGCTTCCTCGTGCCCGTCGTGGTGGGGACTGGCAACGTGCGCACACCGATCGCCGCGATCACCTCGCCCATCCCCGGCGCGACGGTGAGTGGCACGGTGACGATCACGGGCACCGCTGCGACCAATGGCACGCTCAAGGACTACGTCATCGAGCTCGGCGAAGGTCCGGCGCCCGCGAAGTGGACACAGCTACGCCGCGGAACGACTCCCGTGCTCAACAACACACTCGGAACGATCGAGGTGTCCGGCCTCGGACTACGCGCAGGCCTCTACACGCTGCGGCTGACCGTGACGGACGCGAGCGGTGGCTCGGCCAGCGCGGTGGTCGGCCTCAGGGTTCAGTAAGAGCTCCCAGTCGCAACCTACGAGCCCGCGAGGCGCGCCACGTCAGCACGTGTGCGCACCTCGCGGACCGCATCCACGAACGCACGCAACGATCCCGCCCGTTGCAGCACGGCGCGCAGTTGGGGGCCGAGCGGGTCGGTCGATTCGGGCCGCGCGGCGTAGGTGCCGTACCACGCGAAGTAGGCCTGATTGATGCGTCGGATGTTTACGCCCTTGCTCGCGAGGTCGAGGCGTACCGCTTCCATGCGTCGCTCCGCGTCGTCGACACGTCCCTGCGCGAGCAGTGCGTCGACCTCGATGCGCAGGTCGCGCAGCGTTGCGACGAGGTCAACGCGGGGAGGCGCACTCGATGCCGGTGGCTTCGTTGGGTCACCAAAGCGCGCGAGCACACTCGTCGCAACCGTGTCGCCGACGATGTCGGCGACCGTCTCGTTGATCGTGCGCGCCTCGTCGCTCGTGAAATATGCGAGCCCGAGCGGGTACAGCGAGAGGTAGTGGTGGGTCCACTCATGCGCCGAGGCCGACACCGTGTCGCGATACGAATCGCCGATCGCGACGATCGCGGGGTAGGTCGCGATGCCGCCGGACGGCACGACCAGCGCCGAGCGGTCGGGCG
>JBAXNX010000124.1:0-4943 GCA_037133575.1 Chloroflexota bacterium | reverse complement strand
CCGTACGAGAGCATCGAGGAGACCGCCGTGCAGGGACAGATGCGCTGGGTCATCGCTGCAGTCGCGGCGGTCATCGTCGTGGCGCTGGTCGCCGCCGTCTTCCTGGTCTTCCGCATCACCGGCGCCGGCAATCCTGTCGCCTCCATCGGTCCCTCCCTTGGTGTGGGGCGAGGCAGGCCCCTCGACGTCACGAACTGGGCGCACCAGATGTGCCAGTCCGAGGCGAATTACGCGGCGTCACTCGCCAAGGTCGTCGACAGCATCGACCCCAGCACCCTCGACCTCGCCGCTCGCAAGCAGCGCGCCAACAAGATCGGCCAGGTCGAGATCGACGCCGCGAACCAGGTCGCGAAGGACCTCCGCGCCATCACCGCGCCCGATACGGCCGCCACCTTCCACAACGCCCTCGTCCGCGACGCCGACGAGGAAGTTGCCGCCACGAAGGAGCAGCTCGACGCCATCGCGAAGGCGAATACCGCGCAGCAGATCGTGCTCGCCAACGCCCAGGTGCGCTTCCGCCGCGACGCCAGTTCGCAGAACCTCAACGCCGCCGTCCAGGGCCTCGCCCCTGACGTGCAGGCCGCGCTGTCACAGGAGCCGCTGTGTCAGGGCTCACCCGTCCCGCTCGCACCAGCCAGCCCCGGTGGCGTGCCCGTCGTGCCGAGCCAGCGCCCCGGCGGCAACCCACCGGCACCCGGCCGCGGCCCGGCGTAGCGAGTCGTTCGCGGTCGAAGCTAAACGCGAGCCGGCGGCGCCACGCCCTCGCCGACGTGCTGCACGATCTGGAACCCCTCCGGTGCCAGCTCCTCGACCGCTGCGTCGTCGGCGAGCCACGGCGCGAAGAACGCCCGGATCGAGTCGACCTCGACGCCGGGCGGGAACCCGTCCGTCTGCCCCACCAGCGCGAGCACCACGAGGTATGACTCGGGCGCGTCCGCCTGCTGCAGCACCTGCGCGTGCACGGTCAGCCCGAACTGCTCGCGGTACAGCGAGGCAAGCCCCTCGATCGCCATGCGGCTCGTTCTGCGCTCCCCCTGCGTGACCTCGAACGTCCACGCGAACAGCGCATTCGCGTAGCGAGACTCCGTGCTGATGACATGAAACGCCGTCGTCCGCTCCGGCTCGTACAGCGCCTCGCTCGGGTACAGGTCGCAGAACTCACCCCACAGCCCACCGCCGAAGCACGCCGAAGCAGCCTCCGTCGACTCCCACGAGGTGAGCAGCACGTAGCGCGTCTCGTGGAAGTACATCGGCGAGTACTGCATCACCGGATACCCGAGCGAGTTCAGCAGTAGCTCGCCGTGAAACCCCGGCTGCGCCTGGAAGAACTCGAGGCGTGCATCGTCCTCGCGCTGGAACTCCACCGCGCGCGTCGTCGGCACCGTCATCTCCGTGCGGATCACGTACATCAGTCGCTCCCGGCGCTACGAGCGGGTTCCGGCATCTATAGCAGGTTCAACGACCACGCCGCAGATCGAGGAACGACCGTAGCGTTAGACTCACCTTTCACAAAGGAAAGGCAAGGCGTTGCCATGAAAATTGGCGTCAATCTCCTGAACTTCGGCCCCGGCATCACACCCGACTCGGTCGGCCGTTGGGGCCAGACCGTCGAGGCGCTCGGCTACCACGGCATCTTCATCTCCGACCACGTCGCCATCTCGCGTAGCGTCTCCACCCGCTACCCGGAGCCGTACTACGACGCACTGATCACACTCGCCTGGCTCGCGGGCCAGACCCATCGCCTCGACCTCGGCACCACCGTGATTGTGCTGCCCTACCGCCACCCGGTGCTGCTCGCGCGCCACGTCGCCAACCTCGACCACCTCAGCGGTGGCCGCGCCATCCTCGGTGTCGGCATCGGTAATGCGCAGGACGAGTTCGCCGCGCTGGGCGCCACCCACAGCCGCCGTGGCGCCGTCTCCGACGAGACCATCGAGGCGATCACCGCGCTCTGGACCGGCACCGGCCTCGTCAGCTACGCCGGCAAGCACGTCGCGTTCGAGGAGGTCTCCGCGATCGCCACGGCGCAGCAGCCCCACCCGCCGATTTGGGTCGGCGGCAACAGCGAGGCGGCCATCAAGCGCGCCGTCCGTCACGAGGCGTCGTGGCACCCCATCAACCAGTCAGTGGCTGCCATTCGCGATCAGTGGCTGCCCATGCTCCGTGCCGAGGCCGAACGCGAGGGCAAGGACGTCCCCGCGCTCCAACCACGCATCCGGCTCCGCCTCACCAACGAGCCGATCGAGGACGCCACGCGCGCTCCCGGCACCGGCACCATCGAGCAGGTGCGGGAAGACCTGCGTGGCCTCGAGTCACTCGGCTCGGAGTACGTGGTGCTCGACTGGTACAACGGCCCCGACGACCTCGAGGGCACGAGCGACCACGAACACGCCTTCGCAATGCTCGCGCGTCTTGCCGATGAGGTACTGGATCTCGAGAACGAAACGGTACGAGCGAGCTAGTCCCGCAGCTTCAGCACCGCCATGAAGGCTTCCTGCGGCACCTCTACGGAGCCGAGCATCTTCATGCGCTTCTTGCCGGCCTTCTGCGCCTCCAGCAGCTTGCGCTTGCGGGACACGTCGCCGCCGTAGCACTTCGCCAGCACGTTCTTGCGCATCGCCTTCACGGTCTCACGAGCGACGATGCGCCCGCCGACCGCAGCCTGGATCGCCACGTCGAAGAGCTGACGCGGGATCAGCTCCTTCAACGCCGCCGCGAGCTTGCGTCCCTGCGGCGCCGACTGCTCACTCGGCACGATCGCTGAGAGCGCATCGACGATGTCGCCGTTCACCATCACATCGAGGCGTGACACGCGCGCCGGGCGGAACTCGTCGAGCTGGTAATCCAGCGACGCGTACCCCTGCGTCTTCGACTTCAGCTGGTCGTAGAAGTCCACGAGGATCTCCGACAGCGGCGCGGCATACTCAGCCACCACGCGCTGGTCGCCGTCATCCCCACCGCCACGGTCGAGGTACTCGACCTTCTCGAAGCGCCCGCGTCGCGAGGTCACGAGTTCCATCACCGGCCCGAGGTAGCGCGCAGGACTCGTGATCGTGAGCTTCATCCACGGCTCGCGCACTTCGGTGATGTGGTCAGGTGTCGGCAGGTCGGCCGGCGACTCGACCACGTGCTCGCTGCCGTCGGTGTACGTCACCTGGTAGGCCACGGAGGGCGCGGTTGCGACCAGGTCGAGGTTGAACTCGCGCTCCAGCCGCTCCTGCACGATCTCCATGTGCAGCAGTCCGAGGAAGCCACAGCGGAACCCGAACCCCAGCGCCGCGGACGACTCCGGCTCCCACGACAACGACGCGTCGTTCAGCGTCAGTCGTTCAAGCGAGTCCCGCAGTTCGGGGTACTGGTTGGGGTCGGTTGGGTAGATGCCGGCGAACACCATCGCCTTCGCCGGTCGGTAGCCCGGCAGCGCGTCGCTAGTCCCGCCGCGTTCGGTCGTGAGGGTGTCGCCGACTCGGCTGTCCGTCACCGCCTTGAACCCGGTCGCGACGTACCCCACCTCACCGGCAGTCAGTGTCCCGGTCACATCGAGGCCGGGACGGAAGCAGCCGATCTCCACCGGCTCGAACTTCGTCCCCTGCTGGATCATGTGCAGCGTGCGGCTCATATCGATCGAGCCGTCTACGACCCGCACGTACGCGAGCACGCCCTTGTACTGGTCGTACTTCGAGTCGAACACCAGCGCTCGAGTTGGCGCGTCTGGATTGCCACTCGGCGGTGGCACGTGTGCCACGACCGCCTCGAGGATGTCTTGAATGCCGACGCCACTCTTCGCGGAGGCGAAGATGATCTCGTTCGGGTCGAACCCGATCATGTCCACCAGCTCTTGCGCGACACGCTCCGGCTCCGCGGCCACCATGTCGATCTTGTTCACGACCGGAATCAGCGTGAGGTTGAGCTCCATCGCCTGGTACACGTTGGCCAGCGTTTGGGCCTGGATGCCCTTCGTCGCGTCGACGACGAGCACGGCCCCCTCGCACGCTGCGAGCGCACGCGAGACCTCGTACCCGAAGTCGACGTGGCCTGGGGTGTCGATCAGATTGAGCTCGTATTCGATCCCATCCGTCGCGCGATACGCGATGCGCACCGCCTGCGCCTTGATGGTGATCCCCTTCTCGCGCTCGAGGTCCATCGAGTCGAGCAGCTGCTCCTGCATGTCGCGACTGGCAACCGAGCCTGTCGACTCTAGGATGCGATCAGCCAGCGTCGACTTGCCATGGTCGATGTGCGCGATGATCGAGAAGTTACGAATGAGGCTCTGGTCCACATGCCCATGGTACGGGCTGCCGTACTGAGCCGCCTCCGAGCGCGACAGCTACCCAGGACGACGACAGCTACGAGCCGGCGTACGTGAGTACGTCGATGGCTGCGTGAGGATGGGCGAGGAGCGGCTACCGCCGCCCCATCGACATCGGCGCCAGCGCGATGATCAGCAGCGCGCCGATCGAGACCACGATCGCCGTCGCCCATAGTGGCGCCGGCTCCCCGCGCTCCGGCAGCGCAGCCTTCGAGGTCGCCGCGCTCTTGCCACCACTCCCCTGAGGCACTGTGCCCCAGGTCACGCTCACCACCGGCGACACCGCCACGTGGCGGCCGCTCGTAGTGACCACCGCCTGCATCGCGCTGCGCTGCCCCGGCTTCCCGTCGACGCGCACCTGCGTCGAGGTGCACGGGTTCCCACAGCCCACCGCGAACCCGCGGCCATTGGCCGCTCCGATCTGCAACTGGTACGCGCCCAGTTCGGTGAGGTTGCCTTCGATCGCCGCCGTGAACAGCACCGGCGTGTCGAGTGGTACCTCGATCGCCGCCTCACCGCTGGCGTCGGGCGAGAGCGTGAAGCGCTGGTCGCCTGCGGTCACCGACATCGTCACCGTCGCCGAGGGCGTGCGCTGCGCCTCGACCTGCCCGGGCCCAAAGCCCACGAGCACCGC
>JBAXNX010000123.1:0-5051 GCA_037133575.1 Chloroflexota bacterium | reverse complement strand
CGATCAACCTCGTTGCACACACGTATGGCCGAGCATCGCTCCAGGCCGGCGACGAGATTGTGATCTCGGAGCTTGAGCACCACTCGAACATCGTCCCGTGGCAGATGCTGCGCGACGAGCGAGGGATCGTGCTCAAGTACATCCCGATGCTGCAAGACGGCACCCTTGATATGGAGGCTGCCCACCAGCTGATCGGGCCGAAGACCAAGCTGCTCGCGATCACGCAGATGTCGAACGCGCTCGGGACGATCATCCCGGTGCGGGAGCTCGCAGACCTGGCGCACGCGCAGGGCGCGATCGTGCTGGTGGACGGCGCGCAGGGCGTGCCGCACCTCGCGACGGACGTCGAGGCGATCGGTGCGGACTTCCTCGCGTTCTCGGCGCACAAGATGCTCGGTCCCACCGGCATCGGTGTGCTGTGGGGCCGCTACGAGCTGCTGGAAGCGATGCCGCCGTTCATGGGCGGCGGCGACATGATCCTGAACGTCACCATGGAGCAGTCGACCTGGAACGATGTCCCGCACAAGTTCGAGGCGGGCACGCCGAACATCGCCGACACGATCGCGTTCGGCACGGCCATTGACTACCTCAGCGCGCTCGGCATGGACGCCGTGCACGCGCACGAGAGCGACCTGCTGGGCTACGCGCTCGACCGCATGGTCGATGTGCCGGGCATCACCATCTACGGCCCGGACAACCGCGACATTCGTGGCGGCGTGCTCTCGTTCAGCCTCGATGGCATCCACCCGCATGACATCGGGCAGGTACTCGACTCGCACGGTGTGGCGATTCGCGCTGGTCACCACTGCGCACAGCCGGTGATGGCGTGCCTCGAGATTCCCGCGACGGCACGAGCGTCGTTCTACATCTACAACACGCGCGAGGAGGTCGACGCACTCGTTGACGCCACGCGCGAGGTCGTGCGGTTCTTCGGAGGCGTACATGCCTGACGCGGCACTTGAGGATCTCTACCGCGACATTCTGCTCGACCACTACCGCCACCCGCGGCATCACGGGCAGATCGAGGATGCGAACCATCAGGCCGACGGATCGAACCCGCTGTGCGGTGACCAGATCACCGTGCAGGCGAAGGTCGGCGCCGACGGCCACATCGAGGACATCGCGTTCACGGGCAACGGCTGCAGCATCTCGCAGGCGTCATCCTCGATGATGACCGTGTACGTCACCGGCCACACGACCGACGAGGCGCTACGCGCGGTCAAGACGTTCCAGCAGATGATGCTGACCGGTGAGGCGCCCTCGAGCGCCGAGCAGGACCTCGGCGATATCGAGGCGTTGGCCGGCGTGGCGAAGTTCCCGGTGCGCGTGAAGTGCGCGTCGCTGGCATGGAAGACGTTGGAGCAGGCACTGCAGTCTCAACAGGTTGTGGCGCAGGCGCCCGCGACGGTGACGACGGACGAGAGGGGAGTGAGCGATGGCGGAAGCTGACACGAGCGTCCATGAAGAGCGTCCTTCGGTCGAAGAGCTCTGGGAAGTGCTCAAGCAGGTGCAGGACCCTGAGCTGCACATGGGGATCGTCGACCTTGGCCTCGTCTACCACGTGGAGATGGAGGACAGCGGGCTGGTCTCGATCGACCTCACGCTGACGTCCCCCGGCTGCCCGATCGGCCCAATGATCCAGGGCCAGGCGTACCACCTGCTGACCCAGTTGCCCGGCGTCGACGACGTCGAGGTGAACTTGGTCTGGGAGCCGCCCTGGGACCCGAAGACGATGGCCTCTGAAGAGGTCAAGATGATGCTCGGCATCTGGTGAGCGCCAGCGCTCTCTAGGGTGATTCGTAACGAGGAGTGCGTTGAGCACTCCTCGTTGTTGTCTGCGTGGATGTGGCGGGCTTCAGACCTGCGGCGGTAATGAGCGCATCACGAGCACCTCGAACTCATCGATGTCGAAGGGCTTCATGAGCAGCCGCACGCCGGGGAACGGCGCGATGCGCGCAGCGGCGTCCGGGCGCGCGCTCAGCACGATCACTGGCAGGTCGGCGTGGCCGGCTTGTCGCAGCTGCTCGATCAGCTCTTCGCCGGACATGCGAGGCATCGCGAGGTCGGTGATCAGTAGCGATGGCCGCTCCTGCATGATCGCGTCGAGCGCCTCCTGGCCGTCGTCGACGAGCGTCGTCTCATAGCCGAGGTCCTCGAGCAGCGCGCGCACGAGGCTCGCGAGCTCACGCTCGTCCTCGGCGACGAGGATGCGGGTTGCGGTACGTGTGGACGCCGCCGCGGCGGTGGCCTCGGCGTCTTGTGAGGGCCTCGAGGTCAACCTGCGGCGCCGTTCGTTGCTGGAACCAGCATCGGGCTGGTCTGCTTCAGGTGTTCGTCCTCGAGCAGCATCGAGGCGTCAGCGGGCTCGGCGGCCAGCTGGGGCACCTCGACGGGCAGGGTGATGATGAAGCGGCTGCCGCCACCCTCGCGCTGCTCGGCGGTGAGCGTGCCGCCGTGCTCCTCGACGATGCGGTGGCTGACGTAGAGGCCGACACCGGCGCCGCCGGCGTGCTGCGCTGCTGAGCCGCGCTGGAAGCGGTTGAAGATCGTCGTCAGGTCGTCACTCGTGAGGCCGACACCGCGGTCCTCGATCACGATGCGAGCGTTCGAGTCATTGCCGTCGACGGTGATGTCGATCGGCGTGCCGGGCTTCGAGAACTTCAGGGCGTTGTCGAGCAGGTTCTGCACGACCTCGGCGAGGCGTTCGGCATCGACCTCGGCTGTCGCGTCTCCGTGCACCTCGATGGTGTGCTGCGTCTCGATCATGCTCGAGACGACGTCGTCGACGACGTGGCGGAGGTCGTGCGGCTCGAAGATCGAGGTGAAGCGACCGCCCTCGGCCTTCACGACGTCGAGCAGCGTCTCGACGAGGCGTTGTACGCGCCGACCGTCGGCGACGAGTGCCTCGACGGCCTCGGCTGACTCGCTGTCGTCGGCGCGATTGAAGCGTCGCGCGAGCAGCTGTGCGCGCACCATCAGCGCGGTGAGCGGCGTGCGCACGTCGTGCGACACCGCGGCGAGGAAGTCGTCCTTGAGCAGCGCTGCTTCGGCCTGCGCGCTCGCCTCGATCTGCAGGGTGGCGACCTCGCGACGCACGAGGAAGGTTGCCAGCTCGTGCGCGACGGCCTCGAGCGCCGGCAGGTCCTCGGGCGACATGCCGCGCGGGCTCGGTCCGAACAGCGCGAGCACGCCGAAGCGCCGCTCGCCGATGCTCACGGGCGCCGCGAGGATGGTGTGGGTGTCCCAGCGTCGATACATCTCCGCGTTCGCGGGATCGAACGCCTGCACATCCTCGACGTAGAGCGCGCGCTGGGCCTCGTACACACGGTTCGTGATCGAGGTCGACGGGCTGGGGATGTCCTCGAGCCGTTGTGCACCGCTTAGTACCGTCTGCTCGTCGGGACGCCAGAAGGCGATTGCACCTCGAGGCGCGCCGAAGCTCGCGGCGATGTGCTGCGTGATGCGCGTATCGACGCCCATGACGGGCTCATTCAGCGGCTCGGCGGCGAGCATCTTGAGCACGTCTGTCAGCGCCTCGAAGTGCCAGATGCGGCGGACCGCCGGCGGCGGCGTCAGGCCGAGGAAGTAGCCGACGCCAGTGCCGAGCGCGGCGATCAGCAGCGCGACGTGTGCGAATGGCGCCGTGCCAGGCACGTACTGCTCGAGCACGCGCGCGACGCCCGCAGCTACGAGGCCGAGCGTGCCGATGCCCAGCCATTCCATGCGACGCCGCACGATGCCAGTGGCTCGTCGGGCGAACAGAGCGAACTCGAAGGCGACGTACGGCAGGCCGATGAAGATGTAGAGGCTACCGAGCACCAGTGCGGCGCTAGCGACCGGTGGCCCGGCGATCGCGAGCGCGACGCAGGCGGCCCAGATGACGGTGTAGAGGATCGAGACACCTCGGCGCAGTGGGATGAAGCCGCCGAGCACACGCAGCAGGGCCAGCGGCAGCGCGAGGCGGAGTGCCTGGCGGACGTCGTCCACGACCGGATTCTCGATCGCGCCGTTGCCGTAGAGGATGGTGACCGCGCTGATGCAGGCGACGAGCCCGAAGAACAGCGCGGCGTCGATGGTGGCCCGGCCCGGCGCGCGGACTGCGCGCACGATCGCGCCGAGCCCGAGGCTGATGAAGCCGACGTGCGTGGCCACTAACATGCCGTCCACGGGCCGTCCTCTCTCCGCGGTGCACGATAGCGTCCGCGGGCGTTCTTAGACTCGGCTAGAGAGCCGCCGAGCGACCGTTGTGAGGTGCGCTTGGCGGCAGATGCCAGCTTCGATACGGAAATGCAATGCGCTCTGCGGGCTCTCCCTGAGGAGGGCGACCTGAGGAGGTCGGCCTAGTACGTCGGGTGGTAGACCGGCGCGCTTGCCGGGGAGCAGCTCTCGGTGCTGGGCGGCCGGCACGCGCCGAGCCGGGTGCGCTCGAGGTCGACGATCACAGCGTCGCCGGTCACGCGCGCCTCGAAGCGGTCGAGGCTGCGCGCGGCAAATCCGGAGAGCGGTGTACCCGCTCGGTCGTAGGTGCCGTTGGTGCAGGTGTCGCGATAGAACGCCTGCTCGATCACGTAGTTCACGAAGCAGGCGCGCTCTGGCCCGCGCGACGAGATCACGAAGGCGGTCCCGTCGTTGCGCAGCGTCACCCAGATGCCGTGCGTGCGCGTCCCGTCAGAGCCGAGCGAGGGCAGTGCCACGAACTTTGGCACCTCTGCCGTCAGGCCCTGGCGGTTCACCTCGGCGGTGCGCTCCGGCACGCTGCCGACGTACGCCCGCACGCAGGTCACGAGTGTGAACGCAACGACGAGCACGAACGCGAGCAGCCCACCGACCACTTTCATGGTGCTGCGCGGCGCGCGCCGGCGCTCTGGCTCGTCGTCGGGCAGATCGTCGTACGGGTCGTAGATCGTCACCGGGATACGGTAGGACGCCTCCTCGGTGGCCGCGAGTGGCCCCGACTGGCGGCTGTGCGCGGGCGGTCGGTACGATGAGTGCCACCCACCTCAGCGCTCGGAACGTCGATGACGCCTGCTCGTTACCCGCGTCGCGCTGTC
>JBAXNX010000122.1:0-5075 GCA_037133575.1 Chloroflexota bacterium | reverse complement strand
CGGCTACAGCTGCCGCAGCGCGAGTCGTCATCACGTTCAAGGACTTCTCGGTCGCTGCCGTCGCGCCATCAGCCAAAGCCGGAGACGTGACCTTCGAGGTCAAGAACGACGGCAAACTTCCACACCAGTTCGTCGTCGTGAAGAGCGACCTCGATCCGGCAGCGCTGCCGCTACACGACCAGAAGGAAGTCGACGAGCCCAAGGTGCAGATCGTGACGCGCATCTCCGACTTCGACAGTGGTCAGTCGAAGACCGTCGCCGCGAAGCTCGCGCCAGGCAAGTACGTGCTGCTGTGCAATGTCCCGTCGCACTACTCGAGCGGCATGTTCACCGCGTTCGTCGTCAACTAGCCAAACCGTCGTACATGAAGAACGGGCGCCCTCATGGGCGCCCGTTGTGTGTCGTCCGAGGCGAACTCGTTACTCGCGAGTGCGCTGTGCGATCTGGTAGATCTTGCCTTCGGTCTTGATCGACGGTGCGATCACCATCCGCGACGAGTGGAACTCGCGGATGGTCTGCGCGCCGCACGTTGCCATCGAGGTGCGCAGCGCACCGACGAGGTTCTCCGTGCCGTCCGTGCGCGAGGTCGGCCCGAACAGCAGCTGCTGCAGCGAGTGGTTGCGCCCGATCTGGACGCGCACGCCGCGCGGTAACTCGGAGTTCGAGGTCGCCATGCCCCAGTGGAAGCCGCGTCCCGGTGCCTCCTGCGTGCCAGCGAACGGCGAGCCGATCATCACGGCGTCGGCGCCCGCGCAGATGGCCTTCGAGACGTCACCACCGGTGCGGAAGCCGCCGTCGGTGATGATCGGTATGTAGCGCCCGGTCCGCTCGAAGAACTCATCGCGCGCGAGCGCGGTGTCGAGCGTCGCCGTGATCTGCGGGATGCCGATCCCGAGTACCTCGCGCGAGGTGCACGCAGCGCCCGGTCCGACGCCGACGAGGATGCCCTGCACGCCCGTCTCCATCAGCTCGAGCGTTGCGCCGTAGTCGACGGTGTTGCCGACGATCACCGGGATCGGTGCAACTTGCTTCACGAGCTGGTCGAGCTGCAGACCCTGCAGCGAGCGCGAGACGTGACGCGCTGTGGTGACGGTCGAGGCCACCACGAGCACCTCGGCGCCCGCGTCGATCGCGATCGGAGCGAGGCGCTTCGTGTTCTGCGGGGTAGACGCAACGATCGCGATGCCGCCACCGTCCTTGATCTCACCGACGCGCCGCGCGACCAGGTCATCGCGGACCGGCTGCTTATAGACGCGCTGGATGATCTCGGTCGACTCGGGCAGCGTCGCTGCGGCGATCTGGTCGAGAATCTCGTCGGGGTCGTCGTAACGGGTCTGCAGACCGTCGAGGTTCAGGACGGCGATGCCACCCATCTTTGAATACTGCACCGCGAATCGCGGATCGACGACGGCGTCCATCGCGGACGCCCAGATAGGCACGCTGTAGATGCGCTCACCGAGTGCGAACTCGGTTGTTACAAGCTCGGGGTTGGTGGTGACGGCACCGGGGACGATCGCGACGTCGTCGAACCCATACGCGTTCTCAAGAACCTTCCGCACTGCCATGACCGACCCGCCCTTCGCTATTTCGCCTAGCTCGTGATTCGCATGGGGTGCTCGCGTGCTGCGAGCGACGAGCGTCCTCGACCGCTGGAGCCGGTCCGGGCGCTCGTGCGCGGGCTCAGGAGTACACAAAAGCCCCTCGTCGCCGAGGGGCCGAAGCGCACGCCGCCCTCCGGAAATGGAGGGTTCACCGACGATGCGTTCCGCATATTTCTGACCTGAGCTCGCTCGAAAGTGTTCCAGAGAGGGTACGGCTGCCCTGTAAACGCGTCAACGCGAACCGTTCACATGGGTCATCGATTCAGCTCCGTGCATCGAGGCCGCGCGGGCCTCGGACGTGCCGTACTCGCATGCTACGATGCCCGCCGATGCCCGAAACCGTACTCGTCTGTGTCGCGTGGCCATACGCCAACACGCCCCTGCACGCGGGCCAGATGGCCGGCGCCTACCTCCCGGCGGATATCTTTGCCCGCTACCACCGCATGAAGGGCAACCGCGTCCTGATGGTGTCCGGCTCGGACGCCCACGGGACGCCGATCACGGTGCGCGCAGAGGCCGAGGGCACCACGCCTGAGGCGGTGTTCCAGAAGAACCACCAGTCCTTCGTCGACACGTTCGAGCGCTTCGGCGTCTCCTTCGACCTGTTTACCTCGACTGCCACGCCCAATCACGCCGAGGTCGCGCAGGGGATCTTCACGAAACTGCGCGATGCCGGCTACATCTATCCAGCCACGCAGACGCTGCTGTTCGACGCGAAGGTCGGGCGCTTCCTCCCCGACCGCTACGTCGAGGGCATCTGCCCCAAGTGCGGCTACGACGGCGCTCGTGGCGATCAGTGCGACAACTGCGGCTCTACGCTCGACGCGCTCGAGCTCGTCAGCCCGCGTTCGAGGCTGTCCGACGCGACGCCTGAGCCGCGACCATCCGAGCATTTCTTCCTGAAGCTCTCCGCCTTCAACGAGCGACTGACCGAGTGGGTCACGCCGCAGGATCACTGGCGCGCCGCCGTGCGGAACTTCACGCTCGGCTTGCTGCGCGAGGGACTGCACGACCGCGCCATCACTCGCGATCTCGAGTGGGGCATCCCGGTGCCGGTCGAAGGCTTCGAGGGCAAGCGCCTCTACGTTTGGTTCGAGGCTGTCATTGGCTACCTCAGCGCCTCGATCGAGTGGTCGAAGACGCACGGCCAGCCCGAGGCATGGCGCGACTTCTGGCTCGACCCGTCCGCCCGCACGTACTACTTCCAGGGCAAGGACAACGTCCCATTCCACACGACCATCTGGCCCGCGATGCTCATGGGCAGCGCGACGCCCGAGGAGACCCTCGCCCTCCCCTACGACGTGCCGGCGAACCAGTACGTCACGATGTCCGGCGCGAAGGCATCGTCGAGTCGTAACTGGGCCGTTTGGATGCCCGACTACCTCGATCGCCACGAGGCGGACCCCCTGCGCTACATGCTCTCGGCCGTGATGCCGGAGACCTCGGACTCCGACTTCACGTGGAGCGAGTACGTGCGCCGCAACAACGACGAGCTCGTCGCTACGTGGGGCAACCTCGTACATCGCGTGCTCACCTTCACGCGCCGCAACTTCGACGCGCAGGTGCCGCCGCAGCCCTCCTCGCTCTCTGAGTCATCGCAGCGCCTGCTCGACCGCATCGACGCCGCGTTCGAGGACGAAGGCAAGCACATCGAGGCCGTGAACCTCCGCGCCGCCCTCCAGGTAGCGATGTCGGTCGCACAGGACGCGAACCGTTACCTCGACGAGCGTGCGCCGTGGACCGCGATCAAGTCGGACCGCGACCACACCGCCGAGACGCTCTGGACCGTGATCAACGTCATCAGCGGAATCGCAACGCTGATGGAGCCGTTCATGCCGTTCACGTCGCCTCGCGCATGGGCGCTGGCGGGCAACACGGGTGACCTCGAGGCTGCCGGCTGGCAGCGCTCAGTCGTCGCAGGCGGTACTGCGCTACCCGAGCCTGCGCCGCTCTTCCAAAAGTTCGATGACTCCGTTGCGGCGGAGGAGGAGGCTCGGCTCGGGCATTGAGCGCTCCCATCATCGACGCCCACGCCCATGTCACCTCTCGCCAGTTTGGCGATGACCTCGATGCTGCCCTGCAGCGTGCCTGGGACGCCGGGCTCGTTGGCATCATCGAGGCGGGCGACGACGTCGCCTCCGGCCAGCGAGCGCTCGAGCTCGCACGCCGTGACCCACGCATCCACGCCGTGACCGGCATCCACCCCAACGCCGCCCTCCGCCTCGAAGAGGAGCGAGCAGGCCTCGAAGCCCTGCTGGCGACCGGCGAGTACGTCGGCGTTGGCGAGATCGGGCTCGACTTCTACCGCGAGCGCGCCCCCCACGAACTGCAGTTCGAGGCGTTCCGTTGGCAGCTCTCGCTCGCCCGCGAGTACGAGCTCCCCGTCGTCATCCACACTCGCAACGCCGATGCCGAGTCCTTCGGCGTGCTCTCCGAGTGGGCCGACCAGGTCGGTCGCTACCTCGGCGCTGACCGCGAGATCGGGATGCTGCACTGCTTTTCCGGCGATGCTGCGCTGGCGCTGGCCTACATCGACCTCGGATTCGTGATCTCGGTGCCGGGCACGGTCACCTACAAGAACAACGACAGAGGCCAGGAAGTGGCTCGAGTCGTCCCGCTTGCCAATATGCTGATAGAGACGGACGCTCCCTTTCTCGCGCCAGTGCCGCATCGCGGCTCGCGGAACGAGCCCGCCTACGTGGCCGACACCGCTCGCTTCGTCGCCGGCCTCCGCGGCTGCGACGTCGACGAGGTAACGACCGCAGCGGCGCAGAACACCGCTCGCCTATTCGGATTCACGCTATGACGCAGACTCCCACGGTCCAGCGCGATGCGGCCAACCTCTACGGCCCCGTGTCTGCCGATCTACCCGTCGTCGACGAGATGCTCATGGGCCTCGCGAACGTCGAGTTTCCGTGGCTCCGCCACATGCTCGAGTCGACATTGACCGGTGGCGGCAAGCGCCTGCGCCCGGCCATCGCATTGCTCGCGGGTCGGCTCGGTGACTACGACCTCGAACGCCTCGTTCCGATGGCTGCCAGCGTCGAGCTGTTGCACACCGCGACGCTCATCCACGATGACGTCATCGATGCCGCCCCCGAACGTCGAGGCAAGCCGACGGCGGCTCTGCTCTTCAACAACGCCTCGAGCGTCATGCTCGGCGACTACCTCTTCGCGCATGCCGCGGAGTTCGTGGCACGCACCGGCAACATTCGTGTGATTCGCAACTTCGCCGAGACGCTGCGCATCATGGCAAACGGCGAGCTCACGCAGGACATGAGTGCCTTCGAGTACTCCGAGGACGTGCAGCGCTACCTCGATCGCATCCTCGGCAAGACCGCGTCGCTTTTCGCTACGGCGGCCGAGGGCGGCACGATCGTCTCAGGCGCGCCCGAGGAGCTCGTCGAGCCGATGCGCCGCTTCGGCCTGCAGCTCGGCATGGCCTTCCAGATCGTCGATGATATCCTCGACTTC
>JBAXNX010000121.1:0-5120 GCA_037133575.1 Chloroflexota bacterium | reverse complement strand
GGCCGGGGCTTCGTCCTTTAGGTGCAGGGCGCCACAATGACGAGCACTGGTTCGATTGAGTGCGCCTTCCATATAGTCGACTGGGCGAGAAGCGGAGCTGGGTATGTGGACGTACGCCAACATCAACGGTCGCTGGGTCACTCGTGAGGAAGCGGTGGTCCCGATCGAAGATCGCGGTGTCGTATTCGGCGACGGTGTGTATGAGGTCACGCAGTACTACGAGCGGCAGCCAATCGCGCTCGAACGACACATGCGTCGACTGCAGCATGGACTCCAGGAACTGCGCATCGAGCTATCGATCCCGATCGAGACGCTCCCTGAACTCAGCCTCGAACTGCTCGAACGCAATGGGTTCACGAACGCCAGCGTGTACTGGCAGATCTCGCGTGGGGTGGCGCAGCGCAACCATCCATTCCCCGCACCGGGCGTCCCGAGCTCGTGCTTCATGATGGCCTACGAAACCGGTGCGCCTGGCGTACCCGACCTGCCGTCGACGATGCGGATGATCACGGTCCCAGATGATCGCTGGGCCCACTGCGACATCAAGACGATTCAGCTGTTGCCGAACGTGCTCGCCCGCCAGGCGGCGATCGATGCGGGGTGCGACGACGCGATCTTCATCCGCGACGGCTTCGTCATGGAGGCATCCGCCAAGGCGCTCGCGATCATCGAGGCGGGCGCACTGGTGTTCCCGCCGCTCGACAACCGGATCCTGCCCTCGATCACCCGTGAGTTGATGATTGAGGCCGCGCAGGCTGAGGGCATCCCGGTGCGCGAGGCTTACTTCACGAAAGACGAACTGCTCGCGGCGAATGAGGTGCTCGCGATGAGCACCACAGCGCCGATTAGCGCGGTGATCGAGGTTGATGGGCAGCCGATCAACGAGCGGCAGGTTGGCCGAATTGGCAAACGTCTACTCGATCGGTTCTGGGCGAATGTCGCCGTCGGGCTGCACACGCCGGGCAGCTAGGCATCCGCATGGACGTTGCCGTGAGGCGGAAGCGTCAGCGCCTGAGTGACGTGAGGACCTCGCCACCGTGGCCGGGGCCATCGACCATACGTACTTCTCGGCGGGTGGTGAGCTCGCCGCACTCGGGGCATTCGAGGTGCAACGTGACGTCGTTGCTGCAGGCTCGATGTGTCGCGCGCAACGGCGGACCGTCCGGAGCCTCCCAGCGATCGCCCCACTCGCGCATCGCGGTCAGGACGAGCCAGAGGTCCGAGCCCTTCTCGGTCAGCCGGTAGTCGTAGCGAGGCGGGTGCTCCTGGTAGGCGACCCGCTCCACGATGCCTTCCTCGGTGAGGCGGGCGAGGCGGTCGGTGAGCGTGTTGCGGGCGATGCCGAGGCGCTCCTGGAAGTGATCGAAGCGGGTCACGCCGAACATGAGGTCGCGCAGGATGACGGGCGTCCACCACTCGCCGATCAGGTCGGCGGTGCGTGCCACGCTGCAGTTCATGTCGTCCAGGCGAGTCGGCTTCATAACCTCATCGTAGTACGTTGCATGATACAACTCAATAGCCTAGGGTGAGTCGCGCCTCAACTGATGCGCGCGTTCGGGTGACCTGGAGCGAGATGGCTACTGCACCTACGCCGGCGATGAACCCGCTGGGTCCTTCACGACTGCCGCGATTCCACTACGCGTGGGTGATGGTGGCCGTCACGTTCGTCGTGCTGATCACGGCAGCTGGCGTGCGCTCGGTGCCGTCGGTGCTGATCGTGCCGCTCGAGCGGGAGTTCGGGTGGTCTCGCGCGACCGTCTCGCTCGCGGTCTCGATCAATCTGCTGCTCTACGGGGCGCTTGGCCCGTTCGCCGCGTCGCTGATGGAGCGCGTCGGGATGCGACGCATGATGGTGATCGCGCTGCTGATGCTGACGTTCGCGGTGGCGATCACCACGCGTATGAGCGCACCGTGGCAGCTACTGCTGTTCTGGGGTGGCTTTGTCGGCCTCGGTGCCGGCGCGATGACGGGGTGGCTCAGCGCCACCGTTGCGAACCGCTGGTTCGTGAGTCGACGAGGACTCGTCGTCGGCGTGCTCACGGCCGCTGGTGCGACCGGACAGCTGATCTTCCTGCCGCTGCTCGCGAGTGTGGTGGAGGCAGCGGGCTGGCGTACGGCGGTGGCGATCGTCGCCGTCTGCACGGCGCTGGTCGTGCCATTGGTCGCGCTCGTGATCCGCGATTCGCCGCGAGCGGTTGGGTTGCTGCCGTACGGCGCGACGTCGACCACCGATGTGCCAGCGCCCCCGGCACGCAGCTCGAATCCGTTTCGTGACGCGCTGCAAACGCTCACGAGCGCAGTGCGCAACCGCGACTTCCAGCTGATCGCCGGGTCGTTCTTCATCTGCGGTGCTTCGACGAATGGACTGATCGGCACACACCTCGTGCCGATGTCGATGGACCATGGTCTGACTGAGGTCACCGCCGCGAGCCTGCTCGCGTTGATCGGTGTGTTCGACATCATTGGGACGATGGGGTCGGGGTGGCTCTCCGATCGCTACGACAATCGTAAGCTGCTGTTCTGGTACTACAGCCTGCGCGGGGTGTCGCTGCTCTTCCTGCCGTTCGCGTTCCAGTCGGGCGTGCCGGGACTGGCGCTGTTCGTGGTGTTCTATGGGCTCGACTGGGTCGCGACGGTGCCACCGACGGTTCGGCTCGCGGCCGATCATTTCGGGACAGAACGTGTCGGCACGGTGTTCGCGTGGATGCTCGCCTCGCATCAACTCGGTGCATCCGTCGCTGCCTCGGCGGCCGGCCTGATCCGCACGTCGAGCGGGGACTATCGAGCAGCGTTCCTGTCCGCTGGTGCGTTGTGCCTCGTGGCAGGCCTGCTCGTGCTACAGGTGAGCAAGACGAGTCGCGCGACCTCGGGCGTTGGGGACGTGGCTGCCGCAGTGCCGGTGCGTTCGAGCTCGAGCCGGCTGCGCGTGCCGATGCTGTCGGCGGGCGCGCTCGTGGCGGTCGTCGTCGCGCTGGCGATCACGAGACCACCACAGGTCGAGGCGGCCGTGGTCGCGGCGCTGGCGTGGTGCGGGATTCGCTGAGTCGCATCAGGCCGGGGTTCGTGCGACCGTGCGTGCGTGAGTGACCTCGAACGTGCCGAACTCGTGATCGTGGGGGCTGGGGCCGCCGGGTTGATGGCGGCGATCTGGGCTGGCCGTGCCGGCGCGCATCCGATCGTGCTCGATGGTGCGCGCACACTGGGCGCGAAGATCCTGGTGGCGGGCGGCGGGCGCTGCAACGTCACGCACGACGAGGTCGATGAGCGGTCGTACTCGGGATCATCGCGTAACTCGATTCGCAACGTGCTGCGTCGCTTCACGGTGCCGGAGACGGTCGAGTTCTTCGCCTCACTCGGCGTGCGACTCAAGCGCGAGGACACGGGAAAGCTGTTTCCGGTCACCGATAGCGCTCGCACCGTCCTCGAAGCATTGCTCAATGCGGCCTACGACGCGGGCTCGGAGATCCGGCACCCACGACGGGTGGAACAGATCGAACACGACGAGGATGGCGAGTATGTCGTGCGCGGCCCGTGGGGCGCGCTGCGTACACCTCGAGTGATCCTGGCAACGGGCGGGCGGAGTCTGCCGCGGTCGGGGAGCGACGGTGCAGGGTTCACGTTCGCGGAGTCGCTCGGGCACACGACGACGCGGCAGTTCCCGGCGCTGGTTGCACTGACGGTTGGGGACGGCTGGTTTGGGCGCGAACTATCGGGGCTCGCGACGGACGTGGAGATCGAGGTGCGCTCCGGCACTGGGAAGCGGCTCACCTCGATGGCCGGTGCGGTGCTGTGCACGCATTTCGGTCTGTCCGGGCCTGCGGCGATGGACATCAGCCGGCACTGGCAGGACGCGCGCGCGGACGACGCGGGTGCGCAGCTCGTCGTGCGGTGGGTGCCGGGGCTGAGCAGCGAACAGCTCGATGCGGAGCTGCAGCAGCTGGGTGCGCAGCCGGTGGCGCGCTACCTCGGCGCACACGTGCCGGCGCGGCTCGCGCGTGCGCTGTGCGAGCAGGCGGGCGTCGATGCTGTCGCGACGGGGCAGACGCTGCGGCGCGAGGAGCGACGTGCGCTGGTGCGAGCCGTACTCGATACGCCGGTGCCGGTGACGGGAACGCGCGGGTGGTCGAACGCCGAGGCGACGGCGGGCGGCGTGCCGCTGAGCGAGGTACGCCTCGAGACCATGGAGTCCAGGGTGGCGCCGGGGCTACACCTGTGCGGTGAGGTGCTCGACGTGGACGGCCGCATCGGCGGCTACAACTTCCAATGGGCGTGGTCGAGCGGATTCGTGGCCGGGCAGGGCGCGGCAAAGGCGCTGCTCGGCTAGTCGGCAGCAGTTAGCCGGTGGCCTCGAGCTGGACGTACTCGGCGCTGAGGGTGCGTGCGAGGGCGCGCGCGCGGCCGAGGCGGATCGGGCCGGGCTCCGAGTCGACGACGAGGGTGTGTGCGCCGCTCGCGATGACTTCGGACGCTGCGTCGTCGACCTGGTCGCGGTAGCGGCCGTCAGTGATCACGACGAGCAGCACATCGCCGCCGACGCGCAGGCGATGCGTCGCGGCCATGTTGGCGGCGTCGCGCAGTGCGGCGGCGATCGGCGTGCGGCCACCGGTCGGGAGCGCTGTGACGACCTCGGCGACTTGCGTGATGTGACGCGTCGGAGGGACGAGCACGGAGGCGTGCTCGTCGCGGAAGACCTGCAGCGCGACGAGCACGCGTGCGCGGTAGGCGTTGTCGAGCATGCCGAGCAGCACGGCCTTGGTCTGCGCCATGCGCTCGCGGGCGCCCATTGAGCCACTGCCGTCGACGAGCAACAAGACGAGGCGACGTGACGGAGCGCGGCGCCGGTGCATGCGGATCTGATCGCGTGTGAGCTCGCGCGATCGAGGCGCACTCGAGATCGCGAGGGCGGTCGCGAGCGGCGCGATGTCGCGCGTGTGGGCATCCCACGCGGCGTGACCGACCCTGCGGCCACGATGCGACTCGACGGCGGCGTTGTGGCGGCCGGTCTGGCGGGCGCGCTGCGCGCTCGTGTGGGGGAGGGCGAAGGCACGCGGCGCGTCCGGTGCTTGGCTGCGATCGGGCGCTGCGTTTGCGCCGCTTCGAATGTTGGTGTCGTCCTTGGG
>JBAXNX010000120.1:0-5144 GCA_037133575.1 Chloroflexota bacterium | reverse complement strand
GCAACTAGCAGCCATCGAGTCACAACAGAACGCCCGGGCTCACGCCCGGGCGTTCTGCATTCAGGACTCAATGCATCGAGGCGACTCGCTACGCGACCCCGATCACCCGCACTCCAATCACAAGCAGCACACCAACCAACGCCACCCCGCCGTACTCCGCCGCCACCGTGCGGTCGAGCTGGCGCGTCACATACGCGTGCGCCACGCCGGTCGTGAAGTAGAACAGCAGCAGCAGCGTCAGCCCGGCCAGGTAGCCGTCGATCGGCATGTACTGCAGCACCCAGCGCGCCTCGCCCGCGATCACCCCGATCACGCCCGACAGCACAATCGTCTCCAGCGCGTCGATCTGGTCATCACGCAGCAGCTCCACCGCCAGCAGCACGCCAATCAGCGCGACCGCAATCACCGATGCGGCCAGTCCGAGGTCGAACGCGTACGCCAGCGAGAACAGCGCGAACACCACGAAGTACGTCGCCGCCGCCGCATAGAAGCGCGCCGGAACGCGCAGCGGCTCGTCCTCGCGCACCGAGGCGACCTCGGCGATCACCGTGCCCCCAAACGCGAGGCCCGCGATCACCGCCGCCGGGATCACCCAGAAGCCCTCGACGTTGTACTCAATGAACACCGGTGCACCGAGCGCGAACAATGCCGGCAGGAACATGAACGGCGTCGTATCCGCGCCCATCCCGAACACCTCGCGCCGCGCGTTCCGCAGCACACCGTCAGTCCCGAGTGCGGCCAGGATCGCTCCGAGCAGTGCGACCCAGCGCGGCGTCGGCTCGATCAACACGAACGCGAGGAATGCGATCGTCACCAGCGTCGTCAGCACGATCGCCTCGACCGGCACCGGCAGTGCGAGCGCCGGCATACGCGACGCCCAGCCCGAGATCAGCGCTTCAGCGCGCCCCGGCCCCCGAGGCTCTGCAATCGCCGGTTCTGGCAGCGGATAGCTCGTCGCCGCAATCGCCACGAGCTCTTCGAGCACTGCGCTCTCACTCGCGACGGCCTCACCCGAATCGTCGCCTTCGAGCAGCTCCGCATCGTTGGCTGCTTCTTCAGACTCCTCAGCCGACGACCACACCGACGGATCGAGCGCTTCACCCTGCCACGCCGTTGGCCCGTCCTCGTCGGATACGTCTTCGTCAGACACAGCCTCGGCGTGCTCGCTCAGCTCAGCGTCATCCGAGTCAGACGCAGTCGCGTCCGCTTCGGCGTGCGCCTCACGCTCAATCTCATCGCGCTCGTCGTCGGTCGTCATTCCGTGGCGATCACCGGCTCGACTTCACCGAACATCTCGGCGGCGTTGCGGTAGAAGATGCGGTCGCGCTCGTCTTCCTTGAGCCCCACGCGCTCGAAGATCGCGTGCAGGCGCAACACGTGGTCCTGGATCTCGTCGTCACGGCAGTCCGAGCCCCACACGAGCTTCTCGACGCCGATCTCCTTGCCAACGAGCCCGCGCTCTTCGGCGTGACGCTCGATCGTGTCGCCCCCCGACATGTCGAGGAACACGTTGTGCCGCCACCGCACCACCGAGGACGCCTCGTCGTAGTTCCCGGTGCCACCCATGTGGGCGCCGATCATCTTGAGGTTCGGGAAGTTGTTCGCGAGTGTGTCGAGGTGGAACGGCCGCATCCGGATCGCGGACACATCACGAGGTGTGCCGCGCCCCATCCGCCGCATGCGCTCAAGGTTCTCCGCCGCCTTCGGGTCACGCCGCGGATGCGTGATCGCGTAGTCCACGCCGCCACCGATCACGCCCATGTGGAACAGGATCGGCAGGTTCAGCTGCTCAGCGGCGTCGTAGATGCTCCAGTAGGTCTTGTCGTCGTAGTCGTGCTTCGAGCCAATGATCTTCAGCCCGCGGTAGCCAAGCTCGGCCACGTGCCGCACATCGCGGCCCGTCGACTCATCGACCGGAATCACCGCCACCGGCACGAACAGGTCCTCGTGCCGCTTCGCGTACGTCAGGCAGTCCTCGTACGAGAGCCCGCCCGTGCGCCCCCCGCCCGAGAGCAACGAGGCACGCGTGACCCCGGCCGCTCGCAGCGCGTCCGCGCGCGAGTCGATCGCCTTCGCCGGGTCATCCGGCTCGTCCGACCCGAAGTTTCGAGGAAAGTGGCAGTGCACGTCCCAGATCATGTGGTCCCCCGGCTACGCGCCCTACGGCTTATGGGCGGCGGGCGGTCCGGTGCGCTCGCACCGCAAACCCCATGGCCTCCCAGAACGCTAGCGCGGGATGATTGTCTCGCAGCACCGCCGCCTCCACCAGCGAGGAGCCGTGTTGACGCTCCCGCACTAGCAAGGCCTCCACGGCGGCCTTCCCCAGCCCCTGTCGGCGTGAGCTCGGCTCCACGTACATATCCACGATTTCCTGCGTCTGCAGGCCCACGAGCGGCTCGTTGTAGAGCAGCTGCAGCATCACGAACCCGGTGTGCACGCCGTCGAGCGCGATCCAGAGCCACTCCTGGTCCTCGGCGTCCTCGACCAGTTCCTCGCGGCGGTTCGCCGTCGCCATCAGCTCGCCGGCCACCGGCTCGTATGGCTCGAGCTCCGTCCAGTACGCGTCGAACATCGCGAACAGCTCGTCGATTTCGTCTTCCTCGACCGGCACCAGTCCGAACGCCATCACCACAGCGGCACCTCCATCAACGAGTGAATCACGACCATGTCCTCCGAGGCCTCACGTCGCGCCGCCGGCGAAGCCGCCCCGGCGCGATCGATCAGCACGGCACGCATCCCGGCGGCCTCGGCGCCGCGCACGTCGTGAGCCACGTTGTCACCGACGTACAGCAGCTGCGCGGGCTCTTCCCCCGCCATCATCGCTGCCTGGCGAAAGATCTCCGGGTGCGGCTTGCGATACCCGACCCGCGCGCTCGTCAGCACTCCCTCGACAAGTGCGCCGAGTCCCAGCGCATCGATCGCCTCCGGCAGCCGCCAGATGTGGTTCGACACGATGTACGAGCGCAGCCCTGCCGCACGCACACGTTCGAGCGCGGGCACTGTGTCGTCATACAGCGCGAAGTGCTGCGGATCCGCCTCGAGTCGCACGAGGTCATCCGCGATCGCCTGCATCACCGCCGCGTCGCCACGCACCCCCGCCGACTCGTACCGCCCGAGATGCAACAGCGCGCGGATCGCCCCGAACGCCGCCTCACTCCCCGAATGCGCCGAGTGGTCCACGCCGTACTGCGTCTCCCACGGCTTCCACCCCGCATCCACCGCAGTACGCAGTGCGTCGAGGTCCGCACGCACCCCGCGCTCCGCCGCCGCCGTCACATACAGCTCCAGATGCGTCGGCCGGTAATACCCCAGCGTCCCATCGAAATCGAACAGCATCGCCCGCAACTCGTCTGCCATGTCCGTCAGCATACGAGTGCAACCCCTGACACACCCGCTGTCGAGGTGTCCCTGTCCGATACCATGCCGACATGAGGTGGACGCCGCTGCTCGCAACGCTCGCGCTCGCCATCACGGCGTGCACCGCCCCACCCGCCACGCCTACACCGAGCACGACACCATCCACAACGGCGACTGCAACCCCGGCCCCCGCGTCCCCAGCACCTCGATCTCGCCCGCCATTCGCCCCCGACGGCCGCGCCACCGACTCTATCCGAGCGCGCACAATCACGCCTCGATCACATCGAGTCTTGAGACAGTCCCCTCAGCAACGCAGGACGAAGAACAGGCCTATGGCCTGAGCACACAGCGGAAGCCGATATGCGACATGCCCGAATCCACCATCTGCGCCTGACGAGCCGCGGGGCGATAGCGCCAGCAATAGTTCGGCGCACACAAATGCGAGCCGCCCTTGATCACCTTGCGAGGAATGTGCGAGGCGCCTGGATCATTCAAATCGAAGCTGTACTTATCCGTCACCACGCGCGGATTCACCGGCGTGCAGCAACCTTCGAGTTCCTCGTCAGGGTGCTTCGGCAAATAGAAGTCCGAGGTCCACTCCCACACGTTCCCGGCCATGTCGTACAGCCCGTAGCCGTTTGCCGGGAACGACCCCACCGGTGCAGTCCTCGAGAACCCATCGAGCTTCTGGTTCTCCCAAGGGAACTCGCCCTGCCATGAGTTCGCCATCATCTGACCGTTCGGCGTGAACTCATCGCCCCATGTGTACACGGCGCCCTCGAGACCGCCCCGCGCCGCGTACTCCCACTCCGCCTCCGTCGGAAGCTCCTTGCCCGCCCACTTCGAGTAGGCCTCGATGTCTTCCCACGCGAGATGCGTCACCGGATGCTTGCGCCGCTTCGACACATCGGTACGAGGCCCCTCGGGGTGTCGCCACGACGCGCCCACCACGAACTGCCACCACTGCGTCATGTCGCGCAGGTCAACCTTGTGATCGGGCTGTACGAACACCATCGAGCCAGCCCGCAGCTGGTCTGGTCGCAGGTCGGGATAGAGCTTGGGATCGATCGGCCGTTCCGCGACCGTCACGTACTTCGTCTCGCGCGTGAAGCGCGTGAACTCCTCCACCGTCACCGTGTGCTCGTCGATCCAGAACCCGGCAACCGTCACCTGGTGCGCCGGATGCTCCTCGACGTAGCCATCGAGGTTCGAGCCCATCGTGAACGTGCCCCCCGGCACCCACACCATGTTCGGTGCAGGTGGCGCACTCGGCGGCTCTCGCTGCTCAAGCATCGCGCCCTCCGTCCACGACCGACCCGAACCCCTGTTGGCGCGCCCAGCAGGGCGAAGCCCGAGGATACTCGCGGCCACTCGCTCACTGCTACAGTCCCAAAATGCCCGACGAGTTCACCCTGCACGAAGCCCGCGCCGTCCTCGAGGCGATTCGCTCGTTTGCCCCCGACGACCTGCGCATCCCGCTCACCGACGCCGACTGCATGACCCTGCTCGAAGCCGGCATCGAAATCAAAGACCGAGCGCGCGGCCTCGTCGACTTCCCCACCACCATCAACGACCAGCCCGCCTACTGGTGCTGGCTAGCCGGCGAACCCGAGATCACCTGGTGGCACACCCGCGACAGCGGCTTCGCCGGTCGCACCCCCATCACCGAGTAACAACACTCGAGCTCGTACACACCCAATCGTTCGAGGCAGCCGCCGCCCGCACTCCGCCATGCATGACGTGCGCTGGGGCAAGCCCACGACGCGGCTCGCACGTCAGTGAGAGAC
>JBAXNX010000119.1:0-5215 GCA_037133575.1 Chloroflexota bacterium | reverse complement strand
GCGCTCTCCCAGGCGCTGGGGGAGCTCGAGCGCCGCGTGGGGGTGCCGCTGTTCGAGCCGTCCGGCCGCCAGCGACGGATCACCGAGGACGGCACGGAGGTGCTTGCCTTCGCCGAGCGCGTGCTGGCCGAGGCCGGCGAGCTGCGCGACCGACTCGCGGCGCGGGCGGGCGGCGAGACCGGGACGCTGCGCGTCGGGATGATCGACGCCGCGAGCCTGTACGTGCTGCCAGATGTGATCCGCGGCTACCGCGAGCAGCACCCCGGCGTCGACCTCCAGCTACGAGTCGATACGTCCTCGGCGCTGGTCGCCGGGCTGCGCGCGTTCGAGTTGGACATCGTGTTCGCGATCGGGCCGGCCGATGCCGACCTCGTGGGTGTCGAGGTGCTGCGCGAGCCGCTGCACCTGTACGCGCCGCCGGGCACACGCGATGCGGGCACGCCGCCAGCGAATGCGGACTGGGCGCTCTACGAGCCGGGCTCGCGCACACGTCGGCTGATCGATGCGGGGCTGGCACGACGAGGCATCACGCCGCGGGTCAGCCTCGAGAGTGCGAATCCTCAGGTGCTGCGGCAGATGGTCGAGCTTGGCCTGGGGTGGAGCGTGCTGCCGCCAGGCGTGGCGGAGGCGGACGAGGCGAGCGGGGTGCAGCGCGGGCCGCAGGTGGCCGAGCGCGTGCTGGTGGCGATGCGCCGCGCCGGGGCACCGACGCAGCCTCGCGTCGATGCGCTGCTAGAGCTGGCGATGGCGCGAGTAACAGCAGAGGCGCGTCCCCGCGGTGTGCGGAGCGCGCCTCGGCGTCGTCGAGCTGGGACGGGGTCTGGTTAGACCGCCGCCTTGCCGATCTTGAACATCTTCGTGCTGCAGACCGGGCAGGCGCCCTGGGTCGCCGGCTTGCCGTTCTTCATCGTGACGGGCTCCGGGTTCGACATCTCGCGCTTCTCGCGGCACTTCAGACAATAGGCTTCCATGGGTCAGTCCCTTCTCGTGCGGCGGCGGTTGCGGCGCGCAGCCCCCGGCCGGTCTTCACCCCGCTCGGGGGGCGGCTTTGGTTGCTTAGTTGACGTGCTCCCCCGGCGGCCTGTCAAACCGCGAGGGGGTTGCGCTATTCCGGTTGGGTATGAGCCGGAAAGACCCGGTAGGGGTGCCAGGCGTGGTCCTCGCGGTGCTCGGCGAGCGCCAGCAACCGCCCTTCGAGCCCGTACACACGCGCTTTGAGGCCAAATTCGGGCGTTCCGCGGAGCTCCGGCGGGCGGACGGTCTTGCCGTCGCGGATGGCCGCAGCCTCCTCGGAGGTGAGCAGCAGGGCCGGCCAGCGGAACAGGATGGCGTCTGGCGCGTGCAGCAGCGTCTCGAGGCTCTCTCGGGCCTCCAGGCGGGCCGTGACGCCAGCCAGGGGCGTGGCGCGGGCAATGGCGAAGGGACCGACCCTGGTGCGGCGCAGCGCGGCGATGTGGCCGCCCACGCCAAGCAGGCGGCCGAGGTCACGGGCGAGCGAGCGGACGTAGTAGCCCTTGCCGCACTCGACCTCCACGGTGGCGTGACCGGCCTCGAAGGACACGAGGTGGAGCGAGTGGGCGACGACCGGGCGAGCGTCGAGCGCCAGCGGCTCGCCACGGCGGGCGGCGCGGTAGGCGGGGACGCCGTCGCGCTTGATGGCGCTGTAGGCAGGGGGGAACTGCAGCTGCTCGCCTACGAAGGTGGCGAGCGCCGCAGCGATCTCATCCTGCGATAGAGCGCCGAGGCGTGCCGGGTCACCCTCGGCGACGGGCTGTCCCTCGGCATCGTCGGTGTCGGTCTCGATGCCGAAGGCGATGTCGGCGAGGTACGCCTTGTCGAAGTCGACCAGCGTGTCGATCAACCTCGTGGCTTCCGAGCCGATGCCGACCGGCAGCACGCCAGTGGCGAGCGGGTCGAGCGTGCCGGCGTGGCCGACGCGCTTGACGCTCGCGGCGCGGCGCACGGCGCGCACGACATCGAACGAGGTCATGCCGGTGGGCTTGTCGATGTTGAGGAAGCCGTGCATCGGCAGCGGCGCAGGGCGTGCAGCGCTAGAGCTCACGGCCTTCGTTCGTGGCGACCTCGCGGAGGAGGCCGGTGATGCGGTCGCCCTCGGCGATCGAGTGGTCGGGGATGAAGCGCAGGTGCGGCACGATGCGCATGTGCAGGCGCTTCATCAGTGAGTGGTGGAGGAACGGCGCCGTGCGCTCGAGCGCCTCGAGCACCTCAGCCTCGACCTCGGGAGATCCCATGATGCTCACGAATAGACGCGCTGTCGCGAGGTCAGGAGCGACCTCGACGCGCGTGATCGAGACCATCACGTCGTCGGTCAGCGCCGGGTGCTTCACCTCGCGGCGAAGCAACTCGGCGACCTCCGACTGGATCAGGTCGGCGACCTTCTCAAGACGACGTGTCATGGCGCGTTGCGCTGCCGCTCGAGGCGGCTAGCGCACCTGCTCCATGTGGTACGTGATGATCTCGTCGCCTTCCTCGAAGTCGACGAAGCCGTCGATCTGGACACCACACTCCATGCCGGTCGCGACCTCGCGCGAGTCCTCGGCGAAGCGCTTGAGGCTGTCGAGGCGGCCCTGTGCGATCTGCTCGCCCTTGCGGAACACACGGGCAAGCGAGTTGCGGCGCACGGTGCCTTCGCGGACGTAGGAGCCCGCGATGGCGTTGCGACGTGCGACACGGAAGACCTGGCGCACCTCGATCTTGGCGTCCTCGTCCTCGCGGAAGATGGGCTCCAGGAGGCCGTTCACGGCCCGCTGGACATCGTCGATGATGTCGTAGATCACGCGGTACTCGCGGATCTCGACCTTCGAGACTTCGGCGTGGCGGCGCGCACCGGGCTCGGGGTCGGTGTTGAAGCCGATGACGATGCCCTTCGATGCGACCGCGAGGTTCACGTCTGATTCGTTGATGGTGCCCGCCGAGGCGTGAATCACCTTCACGTTGATGCTCTCGAGGCCGAGCGCCTCAAGCGCGCGCACGAGCGGCTCGATCGAGCCTTGCACGTCGGTCTTCAGCACGATGTTGAAGTCATGCACCGTGCCGCGGTGGATCTCGCCGAAGAGGCTGTCCAGCGTGACGCCGGCGGTGCTGGTCATGCCAGCCGCCTCGATGCCGCGGCGCTTTGTGTCGGTCTCGGCGCGTGCGGTCTTCTCGTCGGTGATGGTGACGAAGCGCTCACCCGCGGGTGGCACCTCGGACAGACCGAGCACGGCGACCGGCTGCGAGGGGCCGGCTTCCTTCACGCGCTTGCCGTTCTCGTCGCTCATCGCCTTGACCTTGCCAAAGACGAGGCCGGCCATGATGACGTCGCCAACGTGGAGCGTGCCGGTCTGCACGAGCACGGTCGCGGTCACCCCGCGGTGGCGGTCAGTCGAGGCCTCCAGCACGACGCCGACGGCGCTGCGCTTCGGGTTGGCCTTGAGGTCCTGCAGGTCGGCGACTGCGAGCACGTTCTCCAGCAGCTCGTCGATGCCCTCGCCCTTGAGTGCCGAGACGGGGATGACGATCTGCTCCCCGCCGTACTCCTCCGGCACCATGCCGATTTCCATCAGCTGCTGCTTCACGCGGTCGGGGTTCGCGTTGTTGGCGTCGATCTTGTTCAGCGCGACCACCATCGGCACGCCAGCGGCGCGCACGTGGTCGATCGCCTCTTTGGTCTGCGGCATCACGCCGTCGTCAGCGGCGGCGACGATGATCGCGACGTCTGTGACCTGGGCGCCGCGCGCGCGCATCTCAGTGAAGGCAGCGTGGCCTGGGGTGTCGATGAAGGTAACGGTGCGGCCGTCCGGCGCGGTCGCCTGGTAGGCGCCGATGTGCTGGGTGATGCCGCCGGCCTCGCCGGCTGCGACGCGTGCGCGGCGGATCGAGTCGAGCAGCGTGGTCTTGCCGTGGTCGACGTGCCCGAGCACGGTGACGACCGGGGGACGGGAGACGGCGTCGGGGTCGTCATCGTCCTCGACGCGCATCGAGGTACTGCCCGTGGCGGCCTCGCCAGCCTCGGCCGAGTCGGACTCGTCGGCGCTTGCGGAGCCTTCTTCCTCGGGCGAGAAGCCGAGGTCGGCGGCCACGACGGCTGCCGTGTCGAAGTCGACGACCTGGTTGATGGTCGCCATCACGCCGTTCTTCATCAGCTCTTTGATGACATCGATCGGGGTGACGCCGAGGAGCTCAGCGAGGTCTTTGACGATGACGGCCTGTGGGATGCGAATGCGCTGCTCTGCCTGAGTCATGCGGTGGTCCTTCCTGCCTGTTCGGCCGGCGCATGCGAGAGCAGCGTGGCGCGATCGTCTGGAGTCATGGTGGTGCGGAGTGCGCGAGAGAGTGCGTCGCCCTTGCCGAGGGCGCGCTCCCAACATGCACGGTCATCGCACAAATAAGCGCCGCGACCGGGCAAGCGCCCGGTCGGGTCATGCTGCACGCGTCCGTCCGCCGAGCGGACGAGCCGGGTCAGGCTACGCTTCGCGTCGGTTGCGCGACAGGCGACGCAGGTGCGTTGCGGTGGGGTGCGGACGGCTGACACGCGCGCACCTTATTCCTCGTCATCGGTGAGGTCGAAGTCGAACTTCTCGTCGTGGAGCTCTTCGAGCCCCTCTTCAATGTCTTCGTCATCAACCTCGAAGCGGCGGTTGCGGCGGCCGGCGTCGGCGGGGCGCTGGCGCTCCGGCTGACCGGGGCCACGGCGACCGGCACCGGGGCCAGTACGGCGGGCCGGCGCGCTCTCGTCCTCGAGCTCGCGGCGGACGATGTCGTCGCCGAAGCGGAGGCCACCCGGGGCACTGCGGTCGTCACGCTCGCGGCGCACCGGTGCGGGTGCAGCCGGCGCGGGTGCGGTGGTCGCAGCAGCGGCGGGCTCGGCGTCGCGGAAGGCGGCGATGGCCTCGACCTCGGGCGACAGGACTTCCTCGACGACTGGCGCTGCCACAGCGGCTGCTGCGGCGGGGCGCTGCTCGCCGGGCAGACCCGGTCGTGCGTACGCAGCCTGCGAGGCCGGCAGTTCGCGAGGGATCTCGGGCAGTGTCGGCACGCCGGGGCGCGCAGCCAGCGGGATGGCCTCCATGTTCGCCTCGGGCGGCTGGTAGAGGTCCTCGCCGGCCTTGATCAGCATGCTCTCGGCCTGGATGTCGATGCGGCGGCGGGTCAGCTTCGCGGCGAGGCGGGCGTTCTGGCCCTCCTTGCCGATCGCGAGGCTGAGCTGCTTGTC
>JBAXNX010000118.1:0-5246 GCA_037133575.1 Chloroflexota bacterium | reverse complement strand
ATCCGACCGCTCCCTCCTCTTCCGTGGGTTCGGACACTCACTTGCCAAGCTGAGTTCGGGCCTGGGTTGGTAGCTGAGCGCTGCGACCCAGTGCACTGTCAGGCGCTATCCGGTCACGTGCGGCAGGCATGAACGGGATGGATGTCACACATCGTCCACCGATCCCCGACATCGCCACCGACGAGCAGTGCTCCCCGCGATTCAAGCAGCGGACGGAGCCGAGGTTACCGGCGATCAGCCGAGGGCAAGCTCGAGCAGATGCCGGAAACCGCAGAGGAGACGGTGGTGGGATTCTGGGCTGGATCCCCGCACGCGGGACGAACGGCTACCATTCGCCACCGGTCGAGCGCATAGCGTTGACCACGGCCAGCGCATCGGAGAGTTCGCTCACGTCATGCACGCGCACCACGTGCACTCCCTTTGCCGCCGCGATCGTGTTGAAGGCAATGGTGGCCTCAAGGAGTCCATCCACATCCTGACGATCCCCGCGTCCGAGCAACTCGCCGAGAAAGCCTTTTCGCGATGCGGAGATGAGTACGGGGTAGCCGGTGCCAACGAGTGCAGGCAATCCGTGCAGAAGGCGAATATTGTCCTCAGCAGACTTGCCGAACCCGAAGCCAGGGTCGAACCACACTTGACCAGAGCCAGCGGCCTCGAGGACGGCTGCGCGCTCGAGCATGAAGGCTTGGACTTCCGCTGCGATGTCGGTGAAGTGCTGGTCGACGTCGTGGTGATGCTTCGGGCGGCCTCGCATATGCATGACAATCGCTGGCAGTTGGAACTCCGCGACGATCTCGACCATCTCGGGATTGGTCACACCGCTGACGTCGTTGAGGAGGCTGACGCCCGCTTGAGCGGCCGCCCGCGCCACTGCCGGCGTCCACGTATCGACTGAAATGGGGACACCCTCGGATGCGAGCGCAGTGATCACTGGACAGACCCGCTCGATCTCCTCCTGAGCCGTCATGTCGCGCGCTCCGGTACTCGTTGAGTGCGCGCCGACGTCGATGATGGCTGCGCCGCGACGCACGAGTTCGAGTGCGTAATCGCGCGCGCTATTGGGCTCATGAATAGAGTGAGCGATGGGCGAATCGTACGAGACATTCACGATGCCCATGACGAGCGTACGGTCCGTGCAGTCGATGCTGTGCCCGCGCAATTCGAGTTGCATGAGCACACTTTCGTGTGTTGAGGCCGGTGCGTCGAGCGGTACGGCGATCAGTCTCCCTGAGAACTCGTCGCCGTAGTCTGCCGAAGCATGTCCAAAGCTGCTGCGGCACGACGCCACAGACGGACGTTCGAGGTAATAGCGAGCCAGACAAGTCCGACCCGTGGAACGCCTGCGAGTCCGGCCACGGCGGATGCAAATAGGCGACCATCGCGTCCAGTCCAGGGTAGCAACACGTCGATCGGCGACCGTCTGCTTTCGACTTCTTGCAGTCGACTCACCGATTCGTGCTCAGCGCCGACTCGTTCCTTGATAATCCCGGACACGAGCAGCCCGTTGGTCGCCGCGAGTGCCAGCATCCAGTCACTCTGCCGCGCGCCTGCGGCGACGGCGAGGCCGGCTACTACCGCTACGTCGGACACGCGATCAAGCACGAGGTCCAACAAAGCCCCGGCCGGCCCTGCGGTGCCCTGCAGCCGAGCAACTTCCCCGTCAACTCCATCCAACACGGAGCCGACGTGGATCAGCAGCCCTCCCGTTCGCAAGCTCCCGGCCGCGATGGCGCATGCGCCCGCGCAGACAGCGCCGAACGACGTCCAGGACCACTGGTCGGCTGTTATCGGAAGATGCGCGACCGCCGAGGAGATGCGTCGCGAGATCGGGCGGTTCAGGTATGTGGACACGGGGCCGTCGGTACCCGAAACGCCTTTTGCTCCGGATGGCATGTTCATAGCGAGACCTCGACGGCCTCAATCGCTCCGTCCATGTCGGACCAAGCACCGCTCGCGAACAGGGACCGCACGTAGCGAAGGTCATCCGGGGTATCGACGTCGACCCATGGCTGTCCGCCGCTGCTGACCCATGCCACCTCACCCACGGCGGCTAGCAGTTGCACCGCTTCACTGAGGGAGTGGTGACCGCTCGCTGCGGCTTCCCGCAGAGCGTCGAAGAGCTTGCCTCGACAAAGAAACACGCCGGTGTCAATGGCATCGTAGGCGAGCAGCGACTTTCCGATTGCGGCGATGCGCGGACCATCAAAGGCGATCTTCGTTGCCTCTGCCGCATCCCGGACCAGTGCCGGCTGACAATCGACCGCCAACGCACAGGTGCGAGCACCATCGTCGGCCTCGAGTAGTTTCACGAGTAGGTCGGGGTGCACAAGGTGGTCGCACATCACGAGCAAGAACGGCTCGTTGATGTACGCAGCCGCGGCGAGGACCGACGTCCCATTTCCGAGGTGCCAATCGTGGCTGATCGCCGTGCGAATGCGTATGTCGTATCGCTTGCTGAGTGTTGGTAACTGCACCTTGATCGCATCTGCTTGGTAACCGAGGACCACAACGATGTCGGAGGCGTCTGTATCACGGCAGTTGCGCACGGCTCGCTCCAACAGGGTGAGGCCACCGACCTCCGTGAGCGGCTTCGGCTTCGAAGTCCGCGACTCGCGCAACCGGCTACCTTCGCCCGCTGCCAGGATCACAGCTTGGTGCGCAAATGCGTTCTCACGGTGGTGACGGGGTTGCGGAATCGCAGGTTCTCCGTTCGTGCGTGCGGCCACTCGCAAGGATTCGTCCACTAGTGGGACATTGGCGTATTGCTGCGGCTGCGCAGGGGTCCCTCGGACATTTCTGTTCAACGTGCCTGCGACCGGCAGCTCACTGATCGCTGCCCGTAGCAATATATGGGTGGCCGGCAAGCGATCGAGCGATTCCGCGCGTCGCGGACGGCGACTGCTGAACGGCGTACGCAAGCAGTTCGCGATGTGTGGGCCGACTGTCCACGCAGGCCCACGCGATGTTTGACTCCTGCGCGAGGTAGCAATGCCTTCGCGCCCGCGCGAAGGCATTGCTACCATCGGCCTACTCCTTGGTTGGGACTAATTCGATCGAGGAGCAGGAGTGCCCGGCGTACTTCCATATGCCGGGCACTCCGTAACGTTCATGCCGTACTGAGCTCGCCCCGCCGACACCGTAGCACGCTGTCCATGGAATCGAACCCGATGGCAGCTACTGACCGATGAGCGTCGGGGCGGAGCGGCTACGCGGTCGCGAACCGTTTGCGTGAGCGCTCCCCGGCCTTGCGGGCCTCCTCCTCGCGGTCGCGAGGTGGCGCAGCGGTCGTGAGCGATGCGATGAGTCTCGTTGCCGTCGCAGTGATCTCGTCCACGGCGGCCTCAAAGGTAGCCTCGTTCGCTCGCGAGGGGCGGGTGACACCGCTGAGCTTGCGCACGAACTGAAGCGCGGATGCCTGAAGCTCGTCAGCGGTCGCTGGCGGTTCGAAGTTGGCGAGTGTCCTGATGTTGCGGCACATCGAAAGCCCCTCTGCACTTACGGCGAACGGCGGAACCGCTCACGCCCAGGTCACGTTCACTCCAATGATAGGTACCGGGCCCTCGCTCGGTGCCTGTCGATTCCTCGATGGGTTGCTGCATGCACGTTGGGGAGGGGGCTTCAGTTGGGAAATTACCGAACGCCTGAACGTTCTGTCATGACATACAGCCTGACGAAGTCCTGATTTTCACCTCGCGGCTCCTGACTGACCCGCGGCGCCTGTTGCGGGACGATCTGCGAGTGTCGAGCGGGTAGGTCGTCACCACCCAGTCGGTCAACCCGCGGGCTTCGCTCGACGGAATTTGTTATTGTCACGCCGTCGCATCGCGACGCGTTAGCAAATGAGACCGAGATGGACGTAGTCGAGCCGAGTGACTTGGGGCGAATGAACTCGCTTCTCGACTTCCTCGGGGACTACTACCGCCTGGCACGCCCCCCCGTCCGCTCTACCGCGGCCTACGGAGCATTCCAGCTGCGCGAGTCTGATTTCGCCGCGCCAGCGGGTGCGCATCTGACTCCTGGTGCGGAATCTTGGTTACAAGCCTCGTTGGTCAGCCACGAGCCAGCCCCAGATATCCCGCGCGAATTGATCCGTTTCGTCCGGCCCACAACCCTTTCACCGCTCGAAGCCCCCGAGGCGTCACTCGGAGACGAAGCCTCGGATGACGACCTCGCGGCGGCGATTCAGCTCGAAGAGTGGCGCGATGCTGTTTGGGCACCTTGGGCTGAGCGATGGCGGCTGATCGAGCAAGGTCGTGACTTTTACAAGACCTTGTTCGGGCTGCGCACGGAGCTCGCAAATAGCCGCGACAGCCTAGAGTTGGCATGGGGATTCGGCCGCCTCCGCTGGAACACCTCGAAGGCCAACTCGATTACCCGCTCGTCACCGTCTCCACAGAATTGGTGTTTGATGATGACATCCTTCGCGTGCAGCCCGCAGGTGCCGCGGAAATAGAATCCGCATTCCTCACTGAGGTGGACCTCGCCGATCGACAGACGTTCTTGGCCATGCGCTAAGGATCCGAAGCAGATGAGATTGAGCTGTGGAGTGCCGAGAGTCGGAAGTCCCTCCTCGAGCGCCTTTTGCGCACCATCGATCACGAAGGCACATTCGAAGATCGACTGCGCGGACACAGTTCTGGTGCGTCGCTCACGGATGATTGGGTGCTGTTCGTGCGTCGGCGTGAAGCCGACTACATCGAATACCTAGAGGAACTGCGTGAGCTCTATGCAGGTGGGACGCCGCCACCGCTTCCATTTCTCTCATTGGTCGTGGCGGATCCCTCGCGCTTCGGCGATGCCTCAGACTTGGCAACCGCGCCAGCCACGGGGATTTTCGAAGACGCGACGCTGTTCCTTCCGAAGGCAGCCAACGAGGAACAATTCCGGATTCTGAAACTTGCCCAGGCTCGCACCGGCGTAACAGCGCAGGGACCTCCAGGGACAGGGAAATCGCACACGATCGCTAACCTCGTGTCCCATTTCGTCGCCGAGGGCAAGCGTGTCTTGGTGACGTCAGAGAAGGAACAGGCACTCGCGGTCCTGAGCGAAAAGCTGCCACCAGCGGTACGCGATTTGAGCGTACTCGACGAGGTGGACTCAGACGGCATCGCAGAGGTGGCACGGGCGCTGCTGGCCGCAGCGAAGGCTGGTGACACCGCAGCCGCCCGGCTGGTGCTGAGTTACGCCTTAGGCCCGCCGCTGGCAGCAGCCGACCCTGACCGCCTCGACTCAAACGAGCTGGAAGC
>JBAXNX010000117.1:0-5249 GCA_037133575.1 Chloroflexota bacterium | reverse complement strand
CTACGGCGGTGGCGGTGGCGGCGGCGGCGACCGCGGAGGTGGCGGTGGTGGCCGAGGCGGCTCACGCCGCTAGGCTCGAGTACTCAACGGCTCCGCTGGCTCTTCGGGTGGCCAGCGGTGGCAAAGGCCCGGCGTTTCGCCGGGCCTTTGCCACCGCCCCTATCAACGGAGGCGAAGCATATGGCGCCATCGCTCCGAGTCGCGCCTCGTGCTAGAGTTTTCTCGTACGAGCGGTCGTGCCCGACCGCCCGCGCACGCTGAGCGCTGTGGAGCTGAACGCTCCGGTTGCGCGTGGCGCGCCTAATCCCTGAGGTCGCACTCGGGGACCGGGGGACCCAAACTTGGGGGCGAATCGCGTTCCGGTCGCTTCGGCGGCTCGTGCGTGAACGGTGCTTCCACCGTAGCCCGTCAGCTAACCCCGGCGGCGTAGGAAGAACCTCGCGGTAGTGAGGTGGGTTCCTATGGCCGTTGTGCCGCGTCCTCGGCATGCCTCGGCACGCATCACGCGTGACCTAGTTGTGCTCCCTGCATCCGCGACCGAGACGCCACCGAGCGTCTTCGCCTCGACCGTAACTCGCGAGCGACTCGCAAACCTCTTCCCTCTCGCCGGTTCACTCGCTGTGGTCGCAGCGATTTTCGTCATGCCATTGCACCCGCTCACTGCGGGGCTCTACGCGCTGGGTGTCACCGCATTCTTCGTCTACTGGGTGCTGCGCTCCTACGGCATCGTGCTCGCGTGCATGATCGGCGAGCGCCGCATCACACGCTGGCTGCATACCGACTGGCGCGCCCGCTACGCACAGTTCGAGGCGTCACACGTGACGACCGAGGCGTGGGAGTGGCCGCGCCACCTCGTCGTGATCCCCAACTACAAGGAAGCCGAGTCCGAGCTGCGCCGCACCATCGACTCGCTCGCCGCGCAGTCCAACCGCGAGCAGATCGTGGTCGTGCTGGCGATGGAAGCGCGCGAGGACGGCTCTGAGGGCAAGGCCGCGCGCCTGCTGCTCGCGTACCGCGACGTCTTCGCCGACATGTTCGCGACCTACCACCCGGCGGGCCTCGAGGGCGAGGCGGCCGGTAAGGGCTCCAACGAGGCGTGGGCGCTGCGCGACGCGCACCGCCGCCTCGTCGCATCCGGCCTCGAGGACATCGAGCGCTTCACGGTCACGAGCTGTGATGCGGATGCGTACTTCATGCCGCACCACTTCGCCGTGCTGAACTATCTGTTCCTCTCCGGCAGCGACCGCTATCGCACCTTCTGGCAGCCAGCGATCGTCAACTCAAACAACATCTGGGACGTGCCGGCCGGACCGCGCATGGTCGACGGACTGTCCGGCATCAACCGGCTCGCGAACCTTACGATTCCGCTCAGCGTGAAGTTCCCGACCTCGTGCTACTCGCTCTCGTGGCAGATGCTCCACGCGATCGACTACTGGGACGAGGAAGTGATCCCGGAGGACTGGCACCTGTACCTGAAGGCGAGCTACACGCTCGGCGACCGAGTACACGTGCAGCCGATGTTCGTACGCCTCGGCAACGACTGTGTGCTGACCGACAGCGTGGTCAAGACGACGACCGCGCACTACTTCCAGACCGTCCGTCACGCCTGGGGCGCGAGCGACATTCCGTACGCATGGCGCGCGACGTGGCGTGCCGAGGGCCCGCTCAGCTTGCCTCGGCGCATCCTGCTCGCTGCGAGCGTCACGAAGGTGCACACGCTCTGGGTGGCGCAGTGGTTCATGCTCACGCTCGGGGTCGCCGTGCCGGTGAACATGGCACGCCACCTCGGCGCACCGATGCCACACTGGTTCACCGACGAGCCCTACACCATGCTCGGCCTCAATTTGCACATCATGGCGCTGCTCGACCCGACGCACTGGTTCATCGGTGACAGCCCGATCGTCGAGACCGCGGTGCACATGAACCTGCCCGGCCTGCTGATCAGCGTGTGCTCGTTCCCGCTGCTGGCGCTGATCGTCGCCGAGTTCCGTCAGCGTGGCCCGCGTCCCGCGCATGTCTCGAGGTGGACGGCCGTCCGCTCCATCGCGGTGTGGCCGCTGCTGATGCCGCTTTCGTTGTATTTCGCAGCGATGCCTGCACTCCACGCACAGCTGCGCCTCGCCTCAGGAATCGGGCTGGTCTACCGCGTGGCCGAGAAGGGCACGAAGGGCGACCTCAGCGCCGCTGGGCTGCCGGCTGCACGCACACGGCTCGACGCTGTGCTGCCATTCGCGGCTCTGACCGCTGCGCTGCCCGGCTCGGGCCTGCGCTTGCGGCGTGAGGCGACCGCCGCCACGCCCGAGGCGAGCGTGACGGTCGGCACTGCGTTCGTCGCCTAGGCGTTAGCCGGTCGGGCTCGTCGCCTGATCGGCCGCGGGCGGCTGCCCGCCTCGTGCGAGGCGGAACAGGCCGGGGATCAGCTTCCGCTGACGCACCACGATGAACGCCGTCATCACCAGGTAGAGCACTGCCATCCCGAGGCGGAAGCCCTCGAACGGGATCAGGAACTGCAGTGCGAATAGCCCGACCAGCAGGCTGGCCTCGGTCAGCGAGATCGACAGGCTGAGCACGACAGCGACGGCGAACGTGCACTGCGCTGCCGTCAGCAGCACCTCTTCCATCTGTCGTCCGTCGAGTGGCAGTCCCTGCAACGTCTGGCTCGAGAGCGCGAACGCAATCGGCAGACCACCGACCAGCAGCGTCCACTGGTTCACCGCAGACGACACCACGACGCCCATCGCGATCGCTGCGCGTCCGCGCCACGCGAGGATGGCTGCGAACAGGAACTCAGGCGCCTCGGATGCCAGTGGTGCGAACCACTGCACGAGCAGGAAGCGGTCAATGCCGAGCAGCTCGCCCGTAACGATCAGGCCTTCGGCAAATGGGTCGGCACTCGCGAGGATGACCAGCGCGGCATACAGGAACATCGCCACCAGTACGATGCGGCGCTGCAGTTGCGGCAGCTCACCGATCGTCTTCGACGGCCCGATGAGGTCCGGCTCGGACGTCTCGTGCTTGCTCACGAGGTAGACGTAGGTAATGAAGATCGCGGCGAGGATCACGGTGTCATAGAGCGCGATCGTGCCCTTGAGCGGCAGCGAGAACGAGTAGACCGCCGCAGCAGCCAGCGCGATCACCTCGATCGCGTGTCCGTGCTCGAGCTGCAGCACGCTGCGTCGAGCGCGGTACCAGAAGATGAAGAAGACGAGCGGCCACGCCGCGCCGATCAGCAGGCGGTTCCCGCCGGTCATGTTGGCGATCGCGAACGGGGCGAACGCGGGGTCCTGACCCGCCTTCCAGGCGAACGTCATGTCGACCGCGTACTCCGGCAGTACGGCGATCAGCGCCACGACCGCTGTCGCGAGGCCGGCCGAGATTTCGACTTCGGACGCTTCGGCAGCCCACGCGAGCATGAACGCGCAGGCCACGATCGCGAGCCCGTACACGAGCGTGTCGGCGATCGTCCCCATCGGCTCGAGGTGGCCGAGGCGCAGCACCAGCCCGGGCAGGGCCAGGACGACGGCGCCCAGGATCACTAGCCACATCTTCGCGTTCGATGATCCCGTTGCTGTCGTCACGTGCTACTCCTCGCGCGGCTTGCGCTGGTCACACAGAAGCCCGAGGCGACCCCCGGGCTCTCTAGCTCCGTCTGAATGCCGATGGTGGGCGCTTGCTCGAATCGTCCTCCGGCAGGCGTCGAGGCATGTTGCTTGCCTCGCACCTGACGCAGAGTAGAGGGAGCGTCCGTTCGTCGCCACCCGCGCATCTCCGTGCGCGGTAGGCTGGCGACTGGTGGCCGAGTTCGAGGAGCAGACGATGCTGGTGGCCTTCTCAGTGACCCCGATCGGGACCGCGACGACCTCGGTGAGCGAGGGTGTCGCCGAGGCGGTACGCATCGTGCGCGACTCGGGCCTGCCGAATCGCACCGACTCGATGTTCACGACCATCGAGGGCGAGTGGGACGAGGTGATGGCCGTCGTCCGCCAGGCGATGCTTGCCGCGAGCATGGGGACGGGCCGCGTCAGCCTCGTGCTGAAGGCTGATGACCGGACGGACCAGCACGGGACGATGGACTCGAAGGTCGCGGCGGTGGAGCGGCGCCTGCAGTCCTGAGTCATGGGACCTGACCGCTACTGGTAGATCACGAGGTCAGGCATGCGCGGCAGCGCGAGTAGCTGGTCCACGGACAGCAGCGGGTTGTCCCAGTCATAGAACAGCTTGATCCCCGGCCGCTGTGAGTACGACGCGAGCGAGTACGAGTCGTAGTTCGCGAGCTTCACCCACTGCGCGCCCCAGCCGTCCATGTCCACGATGCGCGTCACGCCCTCGACGTCCTCGTACTGCTCCGTGCTGGTGAGCATGTCGGCGCGGAACTGATGCAACACCAGTAGCTTTCCCGGCAGGCCGCGCTCGCTCACGATCGCGCCGAGCTCGTGCGATACGCGGTTCACGTCCGATGCGTCGAGGCTGCCGATGCGCTCCCCGGGCTGCCCACCCTTGCGTTGCATCGCGAACTCCGGGTCGAGGGCGATGTGCACGAACGGCTCGGCGAGGAACGGCCGCAGCCGCTGCAGCTCGGCCACCGGATCGGCCATCCCAACCTGCAGGTCGAGGATCAGTAGCACACCGTGCCGGCGCGCGACCTCCACGTAGGTCGCGATCTGCTCCAGGCTCATGCGTCCGAGGTAGGAGCCGTCGGCCATCGGGTACGGCTGTGCCACGCTCGTGATCAGTTGCAGCGCGCCCACCGCATATCTCGAGCCATTCGCGGCATCGAACTGGGCTGCCAGTCGGGAGGCCTCGTTCGCCGCGTCATCAGGTTCGTACGCCCCGAGCGCGCCCATCGAGGGGATGCCGGGGTAGCCATAGAGCGCCACGATCTGCGCCTCGACCGCCGGGATGCGCGCCGAAGCCGGCGCCGCAACGGGCGCCGGCGGCATCACAACGAGTGGAGCTGAGGGTCGAGAGTTCGAGTCCGTCGCGCCCAACCCGAACGGAGGGAACACGACGGACGCTCGGGCGGGCTTCGGAACCACGGCGACCTCGGCTGAGGTCGCTGGTGCCGATGCCGCGCTCGTCGCCCCGGGGAGAAGGATGGCGGCGAACAGCAGCAGAGCAAGTCGCTCGGCCCACCAGAGCGTCCGGCGCACAGACGACTCCGTCGACTCCCCCGCCGGACGAAGCTAACAGAATGATGAACTTGAGTAAACACCTGATCCATTTGGTGATATGTGGATATCTCGAGTTCC
>JBAXNX010000116.1:0-5312 GCA_037133575.1 Chloroflexota bacterium | reverse complement strand
TCGGCCCAGCTCAGGCCTTTGCGATAGGGGCGGTCGTGCACCATCGCGGAGAACGAGTCGGCCACGCTCACGACGCGCGCCAGCCTCGGGATCTCGTCGCCCGCGAGCCCACGCGGGTAGCCGCCGCCGTCATAGCGCTCGTGATGGCAGCCGACGATGTCGATCACCTCCTGCATGTCGAGCAGGCCGCGCACCATCTGCTCGCCCAGGATCGGGTGGGCGCGCATGAGGTCCCACTCGTCGGGGGTGAGGCGGCCCGGCTTACGCAGCACCCACGCCGGCGTGCCGATCTTGCCGACGTCGTGCAGCAGGCTGCCGAGCCACAGCGCGTAGCGCTCGCGGTCGGGCAGCGCGAGCTCGTCAGACACGAGCAGTGCGAACGCCGCGATCTGCTGCGAGTGCTCGCTCGTGTAGGGGTCCTTCGCATCGATGATGTCGAGCAGCGCTCGAGCGACGCGCAGTTTCTCGGGGTCTTGCTCCAGGAGCTCGCGCACGGTCGGTCGGTCGGTGTGCACCCCCCCGGTGCGTCGCATCGCGAAGCGCTGCTGCAGTAGTTGCGAGTCGGCCGCTGATACGAGCGCACGCACGGTGTGCCCCGCATCTGGGAATGTCGCGAGACCCCACGAGATGCGTGTCGGCAGCCGCTGCTCAGCGCCGTCGGGGCCGGTGGCGACCAGCGAGAGCCGCTTCACGGCCCGCGCCACGCGCAACATCGACTCGCTGGCTGATTCGGCGTTGAGGCCGGGCATCACGACCAGGAACTCGTCGCCACCGTAGCGGCCGACGACATCCTCCTCGCGCAGTGACTCGCGCAGCGCCGTAGCGATCTTCTTCAATGCCTCGTCACCCAGCAGGTGGCCATGCACGTCGTTGAGCATCTTGAAGTTGTCGACGTCGATCATGGCGACGCTGACCTGCTGGTTGGAGGCCTCGGCCGCCGCGACGAACTCGGGCACGACCTCCTGGAGGTGGCGGTGGTTCGGCAGGCCTGTGAGGAAGTCGGTCTGGGCGCGCTCGCGCATCTGCTCGAACAGCAGCGCGCTGTGTATGGCGAGGCCGGCCTGCGCCGAGATCAGCGTGAGCGTGTCGAGCTCCGCGATGCTGAACGCCGAGTCGTAGACCTTGGGCGCCACCAGCACGCAGCCGACCAGCTCACCGCGCGCCGCGATCGGCGACACGATGTGGTCGAGGTACGGGCGGAACTCGGCGACATCCGCCTCGTCGAAGGCGTGCTGCGTGAGCAGCTCCTCGAGCGCGCGAGGAGTGAGTGCCTCGCCACCGGCGGCGATGGCCTTGAGGACCGGGTTGTCGCGGCGGATCGCCCACTCGGGGCGGAGCCGCTGGAACGGGCCGGCCATTGCGGCAAGGCGCAGTCGCTCGCCGTCGGGCTCGATGAGCATGATCGCGACGCACCCGCTCTCGGTCGTGCGCTGGGCGAGCTGACCTCGCTCGCAATCGTCTCGACGTCGCGAATCTCGAGCGTGTGCCGCGAGAGTGCGACCACGGCCTGCTCGCCGATGAGGTGACCACCGATGAGCAGTCGGTCGACGGCATTCTCCGTTGCTGCGCGCATGAACGGCGCGCTGAACCCGACGATGTACATCACGCCGAACGCGAAGGTCGCGCCACTGATCGTGCTGAGCAACGGTCGCATCTGCGGGAAGGCGATCGCCATCACCGTCAGCGCGAGCACGATGCTTGGCACCGTCGCCACGATGCGGACGACACTGCGCCGCATCAGCACGTCGATGTCGAACATGCGGTAGCGCACCGCTGAGAAGGCCATGATCGCTGCGGCGACGAAGTTCGCGGCGTGGTCGAGCGGGAGCTGTCGCAGCACGCCGACCAGGTTCGTGATCATCCCCATGAAGATGCAGACCACCGCGACGGCGGCGAACTTCAGCTTGTTGCGCTCGAATGGGTCACGCTGTGCGCGGTAGTTGAAGATGATGTAGCCCACGCTCAGCGCGTACGGCACAAACATGCACCCAATGGTCATGACCGCTAGCACTGCGGTTCGTTCGAGAGCGGACATGCTGGGGTCGGGCGTCACGACGGCACGGTCGAGTAGTCCGCTGAGCGTGAAGACCGAGCCGATCGCGATGATCACGAACGCGGCGTACTGCGCGCGTTTCGACCAACGTGACGGGTAGAGGTCCTGCAGCATCAGCAGGAACACCGGGGCGACGATCATCCCGAACGCTTCGAGGCTGCGCAGGAAGAATGCCTGCGCAGGACCGCCGGCCGGGCTCAGTCGCCAGATGAACGAACAGGTGCTCCAGGTCGCCATCAGCACGAGGTACACGAGCACCACGCGTGACGACCGAGCGGCGCCCCGGCGGACGAGCGTCAGCAGCCCGGCATAGCACAGGGCTGACAGCAGCGGCACGACCGCCAGGACGGTATCGCTCATCTCGTTCCCATTGGCACGTTCTCGTGCTCCTTCACCAATTCCGCGAGGGCCGCGTCCGTCGCGTTCATGTGCAGCGGCTTCAGCTGGCCGAGGTCGGCACCCTGCTTGCGGCGTGACTCGACGTAACGGTCGAAGGCGCCGATCGGCAGGTACGTGACGCGCAGCGGCTTGAGGCCGGCCATGGTCTCGAGGTCGGCCCAGTCGGGCTCGAGGCGCTTGAGGGCCTCGTTGATGCGCTCGTGTGCCTCGTCGGAGCGCAGCGGCGAGCCTGGGCGCGGCTCGATGCGCACGTGCAGCGTCGGCTGGGAGTTCTCGATCTCCTTGCGCGCGACCCAGTCCACGTAGGGGACGCCGGCCTCTTCGATCGCTGCCCAGACCGCGCGCTCGGTGAGCTTCACGAAGCCAGCGAGGTCGATGGTGTCGGAATGACGCCCATACGAGACCGCCTGGGGCAGCTGAATGCCGCTCAGCGAGTTCGTGCGGTCGGTGATCCGGAAGATGTCACCGGTGCGGTACCGCACCATGGCCCCTCCGCAGAAATTGGTGATCACCATCTCGTAATTCTTCCCGGGCTCGACCTCGTCCAGCAGGACGGTACGAACGGGCGCAGCACCCGCTGCATCCGTCATGAATTCATCTTCGGGAATGAACTCCAAGAAGTTGAGGGTTGGGCAGAAAGTCAGTGACGTTTTATCCCAGCCCTGGATGCCCACGAGGAGCCCTTCGGAGCTCACGAACATCTCCAAGGGGTAGACGCCCCAGTACTGGCGGATCTTTTCGCGGAACAGGCTGGCGTCGCCGCCTCCGACCGGGATGCCGATCGGCTTGAGCGCGTCCTTGGGGTACAGACCCCGTCCGGCGAACTTGGCGGTCGCCACCGCGCGCCCCATCCGCGCGAACGCCCGAGGGTTCTTCAGGCGGTCGAGGATGCTCCCAGGGGGCTTCCGCTGGCCGAACGTCTCGCCAAGGCCGGCGAGCACAGAAGGCATCGCCATGCGGGCGGCAAACTCCATGCCGGCCGTGTCGGGGTGCGGGAACATGCGCACGGGCCATATGTGGGTGCCCATCGCCTCGACGATCGTGCCGCTGCCGTAGGGGACGGGCGCGGTCATGTTGAGGATGCGGGCGCCGGGCTTGAGCCGGACGTCGCCACGCTCACGGGCGGCGCTCAGCAGGAACACGCCGGTCGTCACCCAGTTCATCTCGTCGAAGCGTGCCTGCGGCAGCGGGATCTGCTTCGGGTTGGCGCGAGTGCGTCCCGAGGGTGCGGATCCACGAGACGGGCGCGCCGCCGATCGACGCGTCGTCCTTCTGGCCGAGCGTCGACTCGTACGGGTCGTAGCCGGTGATCGGGACGCGCTCGCGGAACTCCTCGATCGTCCGAGGTGGGTGCTCGCCGAGGATCTGGCGCCCAAGTGGCGTTGTCGGCAGCCAGGCGAGCGTCGCCTCCATGCCGGCACGCTGCACCTCCATCGCCTGTTCGAGGTCGTAGTCGAGGAACCCGAGCGTGCGCTCCCACAGCGCCGCCGGCCCGCGCTCGCGGAACAGCCTGAGTGCGTCGTCCATGTCGCAGTCCCTGTCTCGCGCGAGCCCCGCGCGTGTCCATATCCGCCCGTGGTAGGCGAGATATGGCCGGATTCTGGGGGGACTGGGAGAGATCAGTAAAGATTCGGTAAAGAGGAAGGCGCTACGGTCTGGTCAGGCTGCTTAGACCTCCGCCTGGCCTGCGAGGCGCTCACACAGCAGCGCATAACGCGCTGGGTCGGCGACGAACACGGTCACGAGGATTGCGCGCAGGGTGCTGTCGCCCCACGGCGTCGAGTACGAGTCATCGAGGTGCTCTTCGAGCGTCCGCGCGAGCGAGGCCAGTCGCCGCCGGTCGTGCTCGAGCAGGCCGATCAGCGAGGGGATCGTCGCCGCCGCGTACATCACAGCGCCGATCGTCGCCGCGTGCCGGTCGAGGCGCGGTGACTCGAGTCCGCTCGCACCGGCCGCGATGGCACCGAAGGTGGAGGCTGCCAGCTCGGTGGCTGCCACGAGCGAGGCGACGTGCCAGCGCGGCGAGCGCTCACCCGGAGCGGCACGGTCGGCGTGCTGCTCGCCCAGCAGCCGGAACGCCATCGCCAGGCGCAGGTGCAGCTCGCCGCCCGTCTCCTCGACTTCCTCGAGCGAGAGGTGCATCAGCGTTTCATCGGCTGAGGAGGGGAGACCGGCGTTCGTGCGACACTCCTGTACGCTGGGCGCATGGGACGGATCAGCCTGACAACTCATCTTGTCGTGCTCGCCGCAATGGTCGTCAACCTCTGGGTAGGCGGCGACTTGGTCGAGGTATGGGCGGGCCACGTCGCACGCTCGGCCTTCGAGCTCACGCTGATCGCTGGCTACGTCGTGCTGGTGCTTGGGCTGGGTCGCCAAGAAGGCGACGCGGGCGAGCGAGACGAGCAGTCTCGGCGCTAGTCGCGCATCCGGCGTGGCCCCGGCAACGGTCGCTTCGTGGCCTCGAGGTCGGCATCGAGCGCGTCCGAGGCGTGCAGCAGCGCTCGCTGTGCCGCCCCGATGCCCGCGTTGTAGAACAGCGGCGCGAGTTCCTCGGCGACCCAATCGAGCGTCACCATTGCTGCGAGGTCACCCGGCTCCTCGCCGGTCTCCTCGCGCAGGTGCGCCTTGATGCGCTCCAGCGCGAGCTCGCGGTCCTCTTTCGAGAGCGGTACGCCGTCGATGGGCACTAGCGGAACCGCCGCGCGAGGGCGCTCGGGACGAGCGCGCTCCACTCGACGGTCACGTAGTCGAGCCTGAGCAGGGCGAAGAAGGCCACGATGCTGGCGGTCACGACCGCGATGCGCACGAGGCCGATCCCGGCACCCTGCCACCAGCCAGCGATGGCGGCGACATAAAACAA
>JBAXNX010000115.1:0-5316 GCA_037133575.1 Chloroflexota bacterium | reverse complement strand
GGCGGCGGTGTCAACCTTGCGCGGGTCGACCGCGAGGGTGAGGTAGGACGACGACGCCAGTGACGCGCGCAGCCGGGTGTCGAGCTCGTCGTAGGCAGTGGGCTCAGGCAGCCCGATCCCGAGAACTGTTGCGGCGTGGGCAGTCTGGAGCAGGCCGGTGGTGACTTCGGTGGGTGATGTGTAGGCGGCACCGTCCCAGCGCAGGCCGGTGCCGCTGTCCTGCACGAGTTGGTCGAGGGCTGGGCGTTCGGGCAGGGGTGCGGCGAGGGGGAAGCGGGCTCGCACCCGTTGAGCGAGCAACGCCGCAGACAGCGGGGCGCCACGCAAGCTCACGCCGGCAAGTGTGAGTCGCACAGCCTTCGCGGCGTCGAGTCCGCGCGGGTAGAGCTCGCCGCGAGCCGAGACGGCGGCGGTGCGAGAGGCGGTCGCGGAGACCTGAAGGAGGCGATCATCGGTGAAGGGCGTGAGGCCTTCGGGCACACTCACCCGGCGTAGCGCAGCGATGGACTCACCGCGATGCGGCACATCACGAGCAGTCTTCTCGGCGACATCAGCGAGGGCTCGCACGTGATCGAGTCGCGGATCGGCGCCAGGTGCAGCCGGGTCGACTGCTTCCAGCGCGACGAGGACTGTGTCGGCCATTCGGCGAGCCACGAGCCGTGATTCGCCTCCACGCGAGAGGTCGCCCTCGACCACGGCTCGGATCACGCCCAGTGCTTGGCGGGTGCGGCCGGGTTCGTCGGCGACCGAACCCCGGGTGGCGAGAAGTGCGCGGGCGAGCTCTCCCACCTCGGCCACGCCTTGCTGCGCCTCGACCACACCGGCGATCTCATCGAGCAGGCCGAGGCTCGCCGTCTTCGTGGCCCAGGTGGGGCGTAGGGAGTCGAGGATCTGGCTGACCCGCGCGCGGGTGACGCCGAGAACTGCAGCGAGGTCGGTGAGGCTGGGCCATCCCTGCATGGTGATGTGTGCAGCATCATTGCCATGATCCACCGGGAGCCCGAGCAGGAGCCTGGACGTCGCGACCGTGGCCTGGTTGCGGCCGTTGGAGCCGGGCACCAGTGAACGCGCGACGGCGTCGACGGCACGGCCCGGGCCGATCTCGTCGTCAGCTAGTGGCTCCGGGGTGACCGGCGCGGTGGTGAGGCGCCGGCGCCACTCGCGCAGTCTGCGCTGGATCTCGCGCCGAGTTGCGCCCCCACTGCCGGGCACCTGGTTGATGCTCATCGGGTTGATTGCGAGCAGCTCGCCCACGGTCGTGACACCGAGCCTGGTCGTGACCGAGACCGCGCGGGCAGACAAGCCGGCCTCGGCGAGTGGCGTGGTGGTGCCCGCAGCTGCAGCGGCGTGATCGGCCGCGTGCGCGAGGTCCTCAGCTGTGACGGTCTCTCCAGGCCTGGTGACGACTCTGGTGTCGGCTGCCCGGAACACCGCGGCCCACGCCTGGGCGAGCTCGGCCAAGTCGCCGAACCGACGCCTGGAATCGCGTGCCAGCGCGGTGCGGAAGAACTCAACCATCGCCTCGGCCACGCTCGGCTCGAACATCGCGACGACGAGAGTGACGTCGTCCTCGATCACGGCCGGGTCTATGTCACCACCACCCCACTGCGGCACCTGCCCCGTTGCCATCACGAAGAGCGTGACGGCGACGGAATAGCGCTCAGCCGAGCGGTCATAGCGCGGGCGCTCGCGACCGCCGAGGAACGGGTCGAGGTAGGGCGGGGTGCCTGCCTTCACTCGGTCAAGCGGCTCCTTCGACAACGAGAAGTCGAACAGCACCAGGCTCGGTCGCCGGTCACCGGGGGCCGGGCGTACGCCGAGGTTGTCTGGCTTGATGTCGCGATGGAAGACGCCGTGCTCGTCGAGGTGAGCGACAGCCTCGAGCAGGTCTGCGCCGTAGCGCTCGAGCTGGTCGAGGGTGAGGCGTCCTTCGTCGCGGATGCGCGCGCCGAGGGTGGGGCGACCAGCGTCCTCGAGCAGCAGGCAACGACGACCGCGCACGTCGAACGGGGCTGACAGCGGTTTGACGATGCGGGGGCTGTCGAGCGAGGCGAGCACTGAGTATTCGTCGTCGAGTCGGCGCCCACGCGACGAGTCATGGGCGATCTTGACGACCCTCTCGGGGGTGTCGAGGTCATCGATAGCCAATGCGAGACCGGTGGACCCGGACCCCAGACGCTCGCGCACAAGGTAGTAGTGACCGTCGAGGTCGAACCCGTCGCCGGCCTGCGCCTCGATCGGGTCGATGCCCGTGTCGGCTTGGTCGACGTGGTTGAGGTCGCGCTCCACGGAGTCGAGCTCGGCGAGGAACGCGTCGACCGTGGGGGTGCGATCGAGCCGGGCGTCGGGATGAGTGGCGGTTTCGACAAGGTGGCGCAGGGTTTCGGGGTAGCCGTCGAGCTCGAGGCCCGGGTCGAAGCCGTGACCCTCGCGCATGCGCCGTTCGTATTCCGGGAACGATCGCGCCGGCGGCTCACCCGTCAGGATCAGATAGGAGATGGCGCCGAGGCCGAAAACGTCAAGGGCCACGCCGTCGGGCTCAGCGACCGTGTGCACCTCGGGCGCGAGGTAGAGCCAACTGTCTTGTGAGGCGAGATCGGCAACGTGGCGCGTGCCTTGGAGCACGGTGGGCATCGGCGCCTGGGTGCCGGTGGTCGACTGTGCCGACTCCCGCCCCGTCTGCCAGTCGCGCACCGTGATGCGGGGCTTGCCGCCCTTCTCCGGGACAACGAAGACCTGTCGCGGAGTGAGCCCCCGGTGGGTGACCTGACGGCCGTGGGCGTAGCGGACAACCTCACCGAGCTGACGGATCAGACTGAGCCGGTCATCGATCGAGGCATCGCGGTGCTGATCGAGCCACGCGACGAGCGGCACCGCAGTTGGGTCATGCTCGAAGACCAGCGCCGGACCGGCATCGGAGTTGAACATCTCGAGCGGGCGGACGACACCGGGGTGCTGAAGCCCCTGGGTGAGCATGAGCTCGCGCTGCGCGGTGCGCAGGATCCGAGCCCGCTCCTCAGAGCTCGAACCGAGCGGGACGTCATAGAGCCGGATCCTGCGGCGTACACCAGGCAGGGTCGGGTGCTCAGCAACGACGTCGCGCCATGACGGGCCCTCGTCGATCGGTTCGCCTCGGTCGACGGGGTAGTCACCGACCTTGCGGGTGCGCGGGATGGCAACAAAGCCAGCAGCCTTGAGCAGCGCAACGATTTGCGCAGCTCGCGTCTTGTCGATGAGGTCGCGTTCGTCTCGTGCTGGCTGGGCGAGCCACTGAGAGAACTTCGGGACACCGGCCACATCGAATCCGTCGAGCCCATAGACGGAGGTCTTGGCGATGTCGTCAAGATCGACCTTGCTGCCTCGTCCGTGCAGGACGACCAGTGCCTTGATGAAAGGGAGCTTCACCCTCGAGTTGTTGCCTTGCTGATGCTGCAGCAGGCTCGCAAGCCGCTTTGCCTTGAGGTCTGTGACGAAGAGTGGATTCTTCTCGTGCCTGCCGTCCAACAGCCAGTTCTGCTGGTTGCCAGAGATCGTGCCGTGCCAGCCCTTGAGCTCGACGACAGCGAGGCCGATCGAGGTGAGCAAGATGACGTCGGTCTCGGCCGTGCGGCCGTTGGTGTCGATGAAGGCGACGTTGGACCAGGCGAAGCAGGTGTTGGAGTCGGGCAGGAGAGCCTTGAGAGCGAGCAGCGCCTCGGCTTCGCCGGGGGTCGCAGGAGGACCGACGTCCTGCCAACTCAATGAGTCGGAGCGCATACGCTCTCGCCCCCCGCCCGGCACATAGCAACCAGTATCGACGATAGGCCCGCTGACTTGTCATCCTGTCAGTTGGGTGCGCCCGTGGCTATAGCGCTGCATACGAGTTGATTCGTCTTACCCGCGGGCCGGGAGGAACCTGGGGCGGCGTGCGACCGGAACATCGTCAATCCAGCTGACGAGACCGTGCTGCAACTAAGCGATTCCCCTCCCTTCGACAACGCCGCCGCAAAGGAACGGCACCCTCCGGCCTTCGCGTATTGGGAAGTGCTGACGGCGCGATCTTTCTTCGTCAGGTCACAGGGTCTAGGCTGCGGTTCACCGACGCAGGGCGCGCCAGGTAACAGCGTCGGTGCAGCGGCACCCCACTGACACACGGGAACCAAGGCCACACCAGCGGAGACGAACGATGCCATGAACAGCGGCAGGAGCCTTCCGCCCGTGCAGCGAAGATGCGACGACATCACCGTCGGCGCGCCATCGACGGGCTCCACTGTGCGTGTCCGGTCGAGGAGCGACCCCGGCGCCGAACGATAGATGATGACTCCTGTGACCACCATCGACCCGGACGCCGACTTCGCGACGTACTACAAGAGCGGCCGCGATCCAGACGAGACGTGCAAGCGCCTCTACCAGTGGCACCAGATGCTGTGGGGACGCACCGTGCACGGCGTCGCGCCATTCCAACTTGAGGTGGCTTACCGTGGACGCTTCGAACTGAATCTGATCACGGCGGACGGCAAGAGATTCCGCCTAGGCAGCGACGGCATCGTCAACACATGGACGTCGCCGGGCTGGGCGCGACGGTATGCGTTTGGGTCGGACCTCGTGGCTGAGATCGCGGCGGACACCGACGATTTTTACAGGATCGCCTCCACCATTGGCGGTTACATCGTGTTCCCGCTCAACAGCCCGGACCAGGCCGGTAACACGATCAACCAGGCCCGCGGGGTGCACCCGCTGATCGCTGATCGCTTCGACCTGACGCTCGAGTGCATCAGGCGTCACTATGCCGAACGCGACTCGGCCGACCTCGTTCGCGACGAGGACAACCCTCTCCGTGACCGGCTCGCCTGCTACGGCGACTTCTTCGGTCTATTCGCCGACTTCGACACCTACGTCAGGTTCTTCCTGCTGGACGACCTGCTCACCCCAGACCGCAGGGCAGTCCGCTCGCTGCTATCGGGCAATCCGCTGAACAGTTTCGCCCCGCCGGCGCTCGCAGCGACGCCGGAACAGTACGCCGAGTTCCGCCGCAACAGCATCGCCTTCGTCATGGGGCGCAACGCCAGGATCCGTCAACTCGGGTTCTAGCCGCGCCCTCCCGTGCGCCATCACCAAGCGCGGACCTTTACGGCGCGAACCTGAGCGGCGCGGACCTGAATGGGGTCTACCACGCGGGCCCGACCTGTCCGAATGGGACCAACTCAGATGACCACGGCGGAACATGTTCGGGCCACCTCAGCGGCTCAGCAGCGGCCAGGAATCCCTGGCAAACGATGAGCACTACTTAAACCGTGCGCGAAACCCAAACGCCCGCTAGCGTTCGACGGCGAGCAG
>JBAXNX010000114.1:0-5333 GCA_037133575.1 Chloroflexota bacterium | reverse complement strand
AGCGCCAAGCGCATCGTTGAGCGCGCACGGCCCGAGGTGTGGGACGTCCTCGAAGAGGTGATCCACGACCGGCCGGTGCTGCTCAACCGCGCACCGACGCTGCACCGCCTGGGTATCCAGGCGTTCGAGCCGGTGCTCGTTGAGGGCTCGGCGATCCAGCTGCACCCGCTCGTCTGCTTCGCGTACAACGCGGACTTCGACGGCGACCAGATGGCCGTGCACGTCCCGCTGTCCTACGAGGCAGTGGCCGAGGCACGCCAGGTGATGCTGTCCACGAAGAACCTGCTCTCGCCGTCTGACGGTGAGCCAGTCGTGGCGCCGACCCTGGACATGGTCCTCGGCTGCTACTACATGACGTGGGAGCGCATTCCGGAGCCCGGCGAGAAGCGCCACGCGTTCGGCACTGCGGCCGACGTGGTCGCGGCGTACGACCGTGGCGTCGTGAAGCTGCACGACCCGGTGCACGCGCGTGTGTTCGGCAACTTCGTCGACACCACCGTGGGCCGCGTGATCTTCAACCAGATCGTGCCGGAGGCGATTGGCTTCCAGAACGAGCTGATGAAGAAGGCGCAGCTGCGCGAGCTGGTGTCGCGGATCTACCGCGAGATCGGCCCGGAGCGGACGGTCGAGTTCGTCGACGAGATGAAGAACCTCGGCTTCCGATACGCCACGCAGTCCGGCATCTCGATCTCGGTCGCGGACATCCGCGTGCCGGCGGGCAAGCCGGAGCTGATGGCCGAGGCCGACGCGCGCATCGACGACATGGAAGAGCAATACCAGATGGGGCTCGTCACTGAGAACGAGCGCTACCAGGCTGCCATCAACATCTGGACCGACACCACCAACAAGATCCAGGACGCGCTGCAGGGCTCGCTCGACCCCGAGGGTCCGCTGCAGATGATGTCGCTCTCCGGCGCGAAGGGGAACATCGCGCAGATCCGCCAGATGGCTGGCATCCGCGGTCTGATGACCGACCCGTCCGGCCGCATCATCGACCTGCCGATTCGCTCCTCGTTCCGCGAGGGCCTGTCGGTGCTCGAGTACTTCATCTCGACGCACGGTGCCCGCAAGGGTCTGGCGGACACGGCGCTTCGTACGGCGGACTCGGGTTACCTGACCCGCCGCATGATCGACGTGGCGCAGGACCTGATCGTGCTGATGGACGACTGCGTTGGTCCCGACGAGGCCATCCCGGGCGTGTGGCTGCGTGAGCGTGCAGAGGCGGGCATCCTCGCCTCCCTACGCGAGCGCATCACGGGCCGCTGGGCTGCCTCGGCGGTCGCGGACCCCGCGACGGGCGAGATCATCGTCCCGGCCAACGACGAAATCACTGAGGCGCTCGCAGAGCGAATCATGGATGCGAACGTCGAGCAGATTCAGGTGCGCTCGCCGCTGACGTGCCAGGCACGTCGTGGCATCTGCGCACTGTGCTACGGCCGTTCGCTCGCGACCGGCAACCTGGTCGCGCAGGGTGTGGCTGTCGGCATCATCGCCGCGCAGTCCATCGGTGAGCCGGGCACGCAGCTCACGATGCGCACGTTCCACACCGGTGGTGTGGCGTCCAGCCTCGACATCACGTCGGGTCTGCCGCGTGTCGAGGAGATCTTCGAGGCTCGCGTGCCCAAGGGGCAGGCGACCATGTCGGAGATCGACGGTGTGGTGCTGGTCCAGCGCAACGCCGACAGCCGCATGATCACTGTGACCAACACTGAGTCGTACTCGGAAGAGTACGAAGTGCCGGAAGAGTTCGAGCTACTCGTCGAAGAAGGCGAGATGATCGACGGCAACGAGATCATCGCCGCCCCGCCCGAGGGTGTGGAGTCGAACCTCCCGGTCGCCAACCTGAAGTCAGGCATCCCCGGTCGTGTGGAGTACATCCGCGGCAACGCGCGCAAGCGCAAGCCGACGGCTGTCCGCATCATCTCGGAGGCTGTGGACGCTCGCGAGTACCCGATTCCGGCCGCGGCGCGCGTGCGCGTCGAGACCGGCGAGTTCGTGCGAGCCGGTCAGCAGCTCACTGAGGGTGCGCTCGACCCGCAGGACGTGCTCTCGATCCTGGGTCCGGAAGCCGTGCAGATTTACCTCGTCGATGAGGTGCAGCGCGTCTACCGGTCACAGGGTGTGAACATCAACGACCGCCACATCGAAGTGATCGTGCGCCAGATGCTGCGCAAGGTCCGCGTCGAAGAGGCGGGCGACACCGAGCTGCTCCCGTCGGAGCTGCTTGAGCGTCACGCGTACGAGGACATGAACGCTCGACTCATCGCTGAAGGCGGTGAGCCGGCGACGGCGGTGCCAGTGCTGCTGGGCGTTACGCGCGCCTCGCTGAGCACGGACTCCTTCCTCGCAGCGGCGTCGTTCCAGGAGACCACTCGCGTCCTCACCGACGCGGCGATGTCCGGTGCGACCGACCACCTGCGCGGCCTGAAGGAGAACGTGATCATCGGCAAGCTGATCCCAGCACGGGCCCCGATCATCGTCGAGCGGCCCACGCCGATCGCCGAGATCGCGATGCCCGAGTCGCTGATGCTGCCGTTCATCTTCGACTTCGAGCGGCCCGAGCCTTCGCTCATGGGCCAGGAGGAGTCGCTGTTCGAGCTGCTGCAGTCCGCACCGGCGGGCGGCAGCGCGTACGTGGCGGAGCCCGACTAACCGACTTGTCGGTGTTCGCCCTGACGCTTGAAGCGTTCGAGTAGTACGAAGCCCCCGAGTCACCTCGGGGGCTTCGTTTTGTCTGGCGACGTGCGAGCGCCGAAGGAAGGTCAGCGGCCGCCGAGCAGTTGCAGGTACAAGTCTTCGAGCGTCGGACGCGCCGTGCGAAGCGACGTCACGCGGTGATCCACGAGGAGGCGGAGCACGGCTTCGACGCCTGCCGTGTCATGCACCTCGACACGATGCGTCTGGTCAGACACTGCCGACACGCCACTCACGGCCGGCAGCAGTTGCAGCGCCTCCAACGTCTCGGGCTGCGCACCTTCGAACTCGACTGCTTCGAGGCCGCGCAGCAGCGCGCCGAAGGATCGGGGCGTCTCAGTCGCGATCACCTGACCTCGGTCGATGAAGGCAACGGCATCGCACAGCGCTTCGGCCTCAGCCATGTCGTGCGTCGTCAGGAGGATCGTGCGGCCTTGCGATCGCAGTTCGAGGATGAGGTCGCGGAACTCGTGCGCCGCGACTGGGTCCATTCCTGTCGTTGGCTCGTCGAGGAACAGCATGCGGGCGTCGGCAATGAGTCCTCGCGCGAGGTGCAGGCGCTGCTTCATGCCTCGTGAGTACGTCTCGACTCGATAGTCCGCGCGTTCGGTGAGGCCTACACGCTCGAGGAGCGAGTCGACACGACGCTTCGTCTCGGCCTGTGGGACGTGGTAGAGCGCTGCCCAGTACTCGAGGTTCTCGCGGCCGGTCAGGCGCCAGTACAGACCGCGGTCGCCCCCGAAGACGATACCGATGCGCGGGCGCACCTCGTGCTTCTGCCGCACGACATCGTAGCCGAGCACTGAGGCGTGGCCGCTGGTCGGCAACAGCACCGTGGAGAGGATCTTCACCAGTGTGGTCTTGCCGGCGCCATTCGGCCCGAGCAGGCCCTGCACCATGCCCTCCTCGACGCTCAGCGAGAGCCCGTTGAGCGCGACCACGTCCGGCTCGCGCGAATGCGTCTCATACACACGTCTGAGGTCGACGGTTTCGATCGCTGTCATCTACCGCCTACCTCACGAACTCGATCGAACCGTCGGCGCGACCAGCGTCGGCCATGCGATCCATCGTCAGCACGCTGATTGCCAGCCAACCAGCGCTCACCACGATCGACCACACTGCGTTCGAGGCGATCATGGCCAACGGCGCGCCATCGAAGACACCTCGGATCGCTGCAAGGCCATGCGTGAGCGGCAGGCAGTTTGCAATGACCTGCACCCAACCAGGCCAGAACGCGACCGGGACACTGACGCCGCAGAAGGCCATGAGCGCGGTCAGCGCGCTGTTGTGCACGACGTTGCGAGCCGAAGGCATGCGTGTCACGAGCGAGCCGAGCATCAGCGCGAAGCAGAACACACTGGCACAGGTCAGCGTGACGAGCGGCGCGATCAACAGGGCGCTCGGCCATGGCACTGCGATGCGAAACACCACGGCGAGCGTGACCAACGACGCGAGCGAGGTCGCGATGCCATTGAGCAGCCAGATCGCGGTGCGCCCAATGACCGCCGGGATCAGACTCGAAGGAGAGACGACGAGCAGCGGATACGTACCGTCGCCTCGATCCCACGTTGACGCGGGCACCGTCCAGTTCACGGCGAGTGCACCCACAACCACACCGTTGCCAATGACGAGGTAGCGCAGCGACTCGGGGGAGTCGAGTAGTTGGCCGATCATCGCGAAGAACGTGGCCTGGGCGACGATGCGCAGCAGCCAGCCGCCCGTCCACGTGCTCCACGTCCAGAAGCCAGTGAATTGCATCCACCCCACGCGCAGGCCGTACAGGAACACTCGAATGTCGCTCATCGGAGCCCCAATGCCCCGTTCCGCTGCAGGCGGTCGAGCATGCGCCCGAGGATGAGTGCGCCGATGCCGCCTGCAAGGGCGCCGAGGCCCGCCAGCGCGGTGAGACGCCATGCGAGGTTGACCATCTCATCCGCGCGCAGTGAGTCGCGCAGGAGGTCAGCGGCCCAGTACAGGAACACCAGCGGGCTCAACGGCTGCAGCCAGCTCGGCAGATACTGCACCGGCACCAGCACGCCAGCGATCAGGTAGAGCGGATACGTGACCGAGTTCTGGAAGGTGCGCGCCGAGCGGCCGAAGCAAAACAGGGCCGCCATCAGCAGCGCGGTGCCCGCCGATGAGAAGACAGTCAGCACAAGTGTCGCGGCAGCGACCCACGGGTGGTGGAACTCCACAGAGATGCCGAAGACGCCGACAGTGATCGCCCAGATCTCGACGAACCCAACCAGGCCGAGCGCGTTCAGCAGGAGGATGCGCGGCCAGAGCGTCGCGAACAATGGCGTCGGAGCCGCGACCAACAGCTCAAGCAATTGCTCATCTCGGTCGTTGGTGACGACCTCGCTCGCTACGAAGAAGCCCATCTGCGCGACCGTCATCAGCAGCGGCGCAACCATCGCGTAGCCGGCGAGGTCGCTACGACCCGAGTGCACGAAGATCGCAAGGAACACGAGCGCGAAGAGCGGCATCGTGAGGACCGGCATGAGATCCTCGAAGCTGCGCGTCGACATGCGCACCTGTGCCTGCACGGCCGCAATCGCCGGTCGGAACGGACTCACGCTGCCTCCTGCGATACCGGGCGTCGTTGTCGATGCGTTCTGCGGGGCGATTCTACGCAGATT
>JBAXNX010000113.1:0-5340 GCA_037133575.1 Chloroflexota bacterium | reverse complement strand
CTGCACCACTTCCTGTTCCAGTCCTCCTTCGCGGAGTATGCCGTGATCGCCCGATGGAGCGCAGTCAAGATCCCCTCGGACCTGCCGCTGGAGGTTGCGTCGCTGGTCGCTTGTGGTGTGATCACCGGCTACGGCGCGGTCGCTCGGAAGGCGAAGGTCAGGTTGGGTGAGAGCGTGCTCGTCATCGGCGTCGGCGGCGTCGGTCTCTCGGTCATCATGACGGCGGCGGCATCCGGTGCCACCCCCATCATCTGTGCCGACACCAAGCCCGAGGCATGCGCCCTCGCGATGGAGCTGGGTGCCACGCACACGGTCGTGGTGGGCCCCGATGTCGACTTGTCGTCGATGGTCATGGATCTCACTGGGAACGGGGTGGATCACGCGTTCGACGTCGTGGGGACCTCGTCGACCATCACGACAGCCTTCAATTGTCTGCGGCCGGGTGGTCAAGCTGTCGCCATCGGGCTCAGCGAGCCCACCGCGGAGGGTTCCATCCCGATCCAGGGGCTCATCAAGGAGCGGAGGCTGACCGGGACGACCAATGGCTCGATCCGTCCGCAGGTCGACATCCCCGCCGTGCTCCGGCTCTACCAGGAGGGCCGATTCCCGCTCGATCGTCTGATCACCCGCCGTTACTCGCTCGACGGTGTGGCCGACGCGCTCGGTGACCTCGAGGGTGGGACCGGTCGTGGGTTGATCGTCTTCTAGTTGCTGTGAAAGGCGGTGCGCGCATGACGACGGCGTTCGAATTCGGTTCGGTGGAGTACTGCCTGGATCCGTATCCGTTCTACGAGGAGCTTGCTCGGGGTTCTGGGGTGTTCAAGGTCCCGGGTCGTGAGGACTACCTGGTCACGCGGTACGAGGACGTGGTGTTCGCGGCGAAGCACCCGGAGATGTTCTCGAACTCGATGCCGGGGACGACCGGTGTCGAAGTCGATGGGAAGCGGTGCCCGTACGTGCGGCCGGTGCCAAGGTATGACGAGCCGGAGCACGGGCCACTACGGACGTTGGCGGGGAAGGCGTTCACGGCGTCACGGCTGCGGGCTTACGAGCCGATGATCCAGGGGATCGTCGATGGCCTGATCGACAAGTTCGCGGGGAGGGGCTCGGTCGAATTCATCACCGAATTCTCGCAACCCCTACCCATGATGGTGATCTGCACCGCGCTGGGCTTCCCACTGGAACGGATCGACGACTACCGCCGCTGGTCCGACGATTACACGATCGCGCAGAGTGGCTATTACCCCGGGATGACCGATGATCAGATCGTGGAGGTGAAACGCAGCGTAATGGAGCTCCACGAGTTCTTGAGCGACGAGATCGAGGCCCGCACAGCGAATCCGACCACGGACGTGCTCAGCGAGGTGATCGACTCCCAGGAGGAGCTCGGGGTCGACCTGTCCCGCCTCGAACTCATGGGCATCGGCCTGAGCCTCCTGATCGCGGGGAACGAGACCACCACCCACATGCTCGGGAACCTGATGCACCGGTTGGTGACCAACCCCAGCGAGCTGCAACGGGCCGTGGAGAACCCCGAACGGACTCGCAAGATCGTCGAGGAGTCACTGCGAATCGACACCCCAGCCCAATGGATGCCCCGCACCTGCGTGCAGGACCGCGAGGTCGCAGGCGTGACGATCCCCGCCGGCGCTCGGGTCATGCTCATATTTGGAGCCGCGAACCGCGACCAAGAGATCTTCCCCGACGCCGCTACGTTCAACAGCCAACGCGACAACCTCAACCGCCAACTCGCCTTCGGCTCCGGTCCCCACTTCTGCATCGGAGCCCCCCTCGCCCGCCTCGAAGGCAAGCTCGCCTTCACCGCCCTGCTCACCCGACTCCCCAACCTCCGCCTCGACCCCAACGCCCCCGAACCGCGGCGGTTCCCCTCATTGGTGGTCCGGGGGATGGAAGAGCTCAACCTGCTGTTCGACCCCACCACCTGACCCAAACGACGAGGACCCGAAGCATGCGCGCTCGGCCGCTCGTCAGCGAAACATGGCCAGTCCATACCGTCAATTGCCGGTCCGCAGTGCAATTTTAAGGGTGGGGGATCATTATCAAATGCCTGTAGGAAACTCTGGCTGCATGCCCATCTACCAGCTCTGCATCAGTTCGACTGATGTCGTCGCATCAATGACGTGGTACACCGAGGGACTTGGTATGCGGCGATCGCGGTTCGCCGATGTTGATTCAGACGTGAAGCCCCCCAGCGCGAGCTTGAAGCCCGGAGAGGTTGGACTATCTGAAATCCAGGGTATTCCAGGTCCGGTCGATATTAAAGTTCGGGCCAATTGTCTCGATCAGCAGGGCTTCTTTCAGTATGAGCTCTTTCAGTACAACTCGCCAAAGGCGCGTCCAAAGCCAGCCGGATGGCGACCCTGCGATATTGGCTACAACATTCAGAGCGTTTTCGTCGTGGGCTTCGATGCAACCCTCGCCAGGCTGGCAACTTTGGGAACGACACCATTGGGACCCGTATTGGGTGGACCGGGAGAACGACGGGTCTGTGTCGCAGACCCCGACGGCATACCGGTCGAACTCATGGAAGATGATCCGAGGACGTCGAATCCCGCCGTTCGAGAGCATCCTGAATTTGGGTCTGTGGTCCGGAGCGTCAGGCTGTCAGTGTCCGACCTCCAACGGTCTCGTCGCTTTTTCGTCGACACATTGGGTATGAAGCCCGAGCCGCCTCACCTGTTGCATGGCCCTGAGCACGAGGCTCTGTGGGGACTCACGGGCGCGAAACGAGAGATCGAATTGGTGTCCACCGGCGACATGTTCCTCGAGCTCGTTCAATACACCGATCCCGTCGGGAGGCCACGGCCGGACGACTACGTGCTCTGCGACCAGGGAATCCTCAATATCGGGATTGCCAGCAGGGATGTCAACGACTACGAGCGCACCCGCGACGCAGTCATTGGAGCCGGGTACCACGTCGAAGTCCCGGGAATCCCAGCGAACGGTCTCCTCGTCTGCCTTTATGCGCTCGATGACCAGGGCTTTAGCGTCGAGATGACCTGGATCGACCACAGGCAGGACGAGGAGTATGGCTTCATCCCAGAGCCAGCGAACGCGTGAGCAACATCGTCGCCAAGGTGACCGGCGCGCTCGGACAGCGCGTCAACCGAACGTGCAGCAGACCCCCAGTCTCACAAACCAAGTCCGAACAATGGGGTACACATCTACTGGACCGACAAATGGGGCCCCGTCACGAGGCGACTGCATATCATCCAAGGCCCGCGCCGCGTTCGGGCTCGCAAGAGAAAGGAGAAGGTTGTGGCGGACCAAAGCGAGTTGGAGGAACTCAGGGCAAGACTCGACGTCCTTGAGTCGAAGGAAGCCATCGTCGGGCTGATGGCGAGGTACTGCCGTGGTGTCGACCGCGGGGACGTTGAGCTCTTGAAATCCGTCTACCACCCCGACGCCATCGATGATCACGCCACAGCGTTCTCCGGTAACGCCCACGAACTCGCGGACTTCATCATCCCGCTACTCACACGTAGCTATCCACATCGCCACGCGATCACAAACACCCTTATCGAACTCGACGGCGATCGCGCATTCTGCGAGAGCCAGTACACGTCGTCGCACCGGGTCGCGGTGGACAGCAAGAATGTGTTTGATATCGAGGCCTACGGGCGCTACTTCGACGTGGTTGAGCGGCGCAACGGCGAGTGGAAGATCTTCCATCGGCGGCTGTGGGTCGAAAGGACGATGACCCTTCGTGTGTCGGACTTCGACCTCGAAGGTGCAGTTCTTGCTCCGCCATGGCCGGTCGATCCTGTCTATGATCGATTCGAGACTCCGGCGACACGTCCGAAAGATCACCGCTTCTCAGGCGGCCTCTGGGACCGATTGACTGCTGAGCACGAGTCCACTTGACGACCCTGCCTCCCTCGAGGACAACTCCTGTTGCCACGGCGAATGGAACTACACCATCGCTCAATCAAACCCGCGGTGAGCCCTCACTTCAGTATCACCGCGGCCGCGATATCGTGTCGGTGACCTGGTTCATATCAAAGGGGTGTCATGGGAAAGCGAGGCTCTCCCGGAGTTGGGGAAGTGGCGGCAGTGCGAGCGCTTGCCCTGGAACCGCGCAGTCTGCGCATCTCGAAGCAGCAGTATCACCAGCACTGGGCCACAGTTCATCGTGAGATGGTCGTTCATCGTAACGATAATAGTCCCATGCCGTATCACCGGTTCGTCCAGTTTCATGCCGAGGAGCTGCGCGTGCCACCATTCACGCGGGCAATGTATGACGGTGTCGCGGAATGCTGGTTTGAGGACCTCGCATCTGTCGACCGACTGCTCGAGGACCCGTATCAGCGAGAAATCGTGCAGCAGGATGAGCGAGTGTTTGTTGATATGAGCCGATTTCGGATCCTGTTCACGGTCGAGGATCAGCGCATTGCCGGCCCAGAGATGACATGGCAGCTGCCCTTTACAAAGGTAATGCTGCTCACGCGTCGGCGACCTGAGGTCACTCGTGAAGAGTTTGCTGCCTGGTGGACTGCGGAGCTTCCTCGTCAGGCGCAGGAAAGCGTTCCCAGCTTATGTCGATACGTTCAAAGCCTTCCTCTGCTGGAAGCATATCCAGACACGGAACCGGCGTACGACGGTGTTATCGAGCTCTGGTGGGGTCGGCCGGCGGATCAGGACAATGAGCCCGTGAATCTGGGGCCCTTCGCTAAGGCGCTTCAAGATGCACCTCTTGATGTTTCGCGCACTGAGTCATTGATCGGAAACGAATTCTTGATTTTCGACTTGCACCGGGAGCGTTCCCATCCCGTATATACGAAGGAGTCCAATGGCTGAACTGCCGAATGCGGCTGTTGTCGGCTCCGGCAATATCCGTGAACGATCATCGAAGACGGCGCTTCGCGTTGGGGTGGGGATGAGGGGTATCTGAGGGTCCACCGCGCGGGCCAGGGGTCCCGCGATCTTCGTGGCTGTCTGACGGCTACGGAGATGGGAGAACCCTGGCGATGAACGACGGTATCGGGCTGGCGGAGGCGCTGTTGGGACTGGACGGCCTCCGGGTGCTCGCGGTGGTCGAGACGTCCGACGAGTTGGTGATCAGGATCGAGACGACCGCGACGGCCGCATGGTGCGCGACAGTGGGGTGCGCGCCGATTGGAGGTGAGCCGCCAGGTCGGGGAGCTCGCCCGGCGGTCTGTCAGGTCGCCGGTGAGTTCGGGGTGTGTTGGCGGACGGTCACGAACGCGGTCACCGAGCACGGCACCCCGCTCGTGGATGATCCCGATCGCGTCGGCGCGGTGCGGATGCTCGGTGTCGACGAGACGTCGTTCCTCAAGGCGAACCGTCACCATTCCACGA